>QHVW01000220.1 GCA_003223675.1 Acidobacteriota bacterium | reverse complement strand
TGCGCCCGACGATGGTGATCGTGGCTTGGCCGTTCAGCGCGATCCGCGTGGAGTTGGTGCTGATCGTCAGGATCGAGCCCGAGGGAGCCACCGGCGTGGCCTTGTCACAGCCCGCCACCGGGAGCAGAGACATTACGAGTAGGAGACAAGCAACAGCGCGGTAATTCATAGCAACCCAGTATACGGATCGGGGCGGCCATCCGTCCAGATGGCCGCCCCGGGAAAACGGCGAAGGGGAGGGAACGGGCCTTACGGCACGTTGATCACCTTCACCGTCTGGTTACACTGCGTCCCGCCAGCATTGCACGCCGTCAGCGTGACGCTGTACGGGCCCGCCGCGGCGTAGGTGTGGGCCGGGTTCTGCGTGTGGTCCATGGGACTACCGTCACCGAAGTCCCAGGTCCACGACGTCGGGTTGCCGGTCGAGGTGTCGGCGAACTGCATCTTGTGGCCGCTCACCGGCGTCGCCGTGAAGCTCGCCACCGGCGCGGTCGAGTTCTGGCAGGTATTGGGGCCCGGCGGCGCGATCACGAGCCCGTTGGTGAACGTCGAGGCACAGCCGGTGGTGAGGTCGGTCACCGTCACCGTGATCGGCGTCGGGGCGCTCTGCGTGCCACCGTTGCCGCACGACTGGGTGTTGAAGGTGAAGCCCTGTGGCGGGTTCGGCACGATCACGTTGATGGTGCTCGAAGAGCCGCCGGTCACCTGGCCCGAGCTGCCGCCCGCGCCGTTGCCGAAGGTCACGCCCATGTTCTGGGGCACGCCGAAGTCGTGACCCATGATGATGACCGGAGAGCCGATGTCGACGCCGTTCGGGACGCCGTTCGGGCTGATGCTGGTGATCACCGGCGTAGGCAGTTGGAAGTTGAACCCGATGTTGGCCGTGGCGCCGTCGCCGGTGTTGATGTTGGTCACCGACACCGAGGTGGCCGAGATAAGGCCGTTCTTCGGGCAGGTCGTGGGCAGCGGCGCCGGGCTGGTGAGGATGACGATCTGGCTGCCGCTCACCGAGAGCACCTGCTGGGCCACCGAGACGTTCGGGCTGGTGAAGCTGAACGACACCGCGACCGGGCCCTCGAAGCCGGAGCCGTCGATGGTCACCCGGGTGCCGCCGGAGGCGGGACCGCCGCCCGGGCCCATGGCGGTGATCTGCACTTTGGTCCCGTACTTGAACTGCTGCGCGCCGATGCCGCTGAACCCGCTGTTGACGTTCTTCACCAGGACGTCGACCACCTGGTTGTCGAGGTTCTGGCCGAAGCCGCGGGCCGCCGGCGTGAGGACGACGATCTGCGTCGGCGTCACCGAGACGACCGTGGCCTCGACGCCGTTGAAGTTGCTGGCGGTCGAGCCGATGCCGAACAGCACCTGCACGGGGGACTGGAAGCCGGTGCCCGTGATGGTGACGCGGGTGCCGCCGTCATTGGTGCCCGAGGCGGGGTTGACGGCGAAGACCGCCGGCTGGCCACCGCCGCCGCCGCCGCCCACCGTGTAGGTGAAGCCGCGGTCGATCGTGTCCGTCTGCTGGTTCGACTGGTTGACGTGGTTGAACACCTCCACCGAGACCGAGGCGGTCTGGCCGACTGGGACCGGCGCGCCCGCCGCCGCCGCCGAGGGGGTGACGACGACGATCTGGGTGGGGCTCACCGACCGCACGGTGGCCGCGGCGCCGCCGAAGGTCACCCGCACCGGCTGGGAGAAACCGCCGCCCAGGACGGTCACCGTCTGGCCGCCCGCCGCGTCGCCGATGTTCGGCGAAACGGAGGAGACGAAGAAGGTGGCCGCGGAGTTGATGTGCACGTTGGTCGCGCCCGTGGCGCCGCCGAAGGTGGCGGTCACGGCGGCCGTCCCCACGTCGGTGCCGCTGAACAGGTTGGCCTGCGCCCGGCCGTTGACCAGCGCGAGCGTCAAGGTCGTCACGCCGCTGTTCGCCGAGTTGAAGCTGCCGAGCGTGGTGACGATCGTCACCTGCGAGCCGTCCGCCGGCGGCTGGCCGGTATCGTTCTGGCGCACGTCCACCGTGATGGTGCTCGAGCCGGTGCCGCCCGCGGTGATGTTCGACGGATTGGCGGTGACCGACACCGTGAAGGTGGTCTGTGGCGCCGGCGGCTTCGGAGTGACCGGCGGGCTGCTCGGCTCGGTCGGCGAGGACGTGCAGCCGAGAGCCGCCGCCAGCACGGACGCGGCCAGGAAAGCTGTGGCGTTCCGGAAGAGTCTCATACGCATGGCTCCTACACCCCTCAACGCGTGACTTCAATCGTGAACGTGGCCGGCTCCGAGGCGATGTCGTCGCCCGAGAGCGTGCGGCCGAAGAAACGCAAGGTGACGTCCAGGGTGATGACTGAGGTGCCGGTCTCGGTGTCCCGGCCCAGATTGATCAGGTCCTTGAGCGGTTGATTGCCGGTCTGATCGCTGGTCAGGAAGGGCAGGTTGAACAGGTCCAGCGTGCCCAGCGGCTCCACCAGACCGAAGATCCCCTGCACCGACGGCGGCGGCGTACGGGTGCCGTTGTCACGCCGCCGGTAGGTGATCTCGTAATTCCGCAGCTCGATGCCCTCGAGCTGGTGCCCCAGAGGGCTCAGGACGGCGGGGTCCTTGAAGAAATTCCGCAAGGTGACCTGATCGATCTGGAACGGTCCATTGGTCGCCGAGACCGAGACCGGCAGGCCGTTGAAATGCGACACCGAGAGGACGACGGAGCCCTCGCTCTTGTCGGTGCGGCTCCGGCAGCTCGTGACCGCCAGCGTCATGGCGATCAGCAGGAACAGAAGGATGCGTTGAGTCTTCATGGTCCGCTCCCAAAGGGTTTAGATCTTGATCACGCGCGGCGTGATGAAGATGAGCAGCTCATCGTTCTCCTCGTCGCGCGAGTGGTGCTTGAACAGATGACCGATGATCGGGATGTTGGACAGCCCGGGCACGCGGTCCTCCGCGTTCTGCCCCGTCACCTTGTAGATGCCGCCGATCACCGCCGTGCCGCCGTCGCGCACCACCAGACGCGTGCTCGCGTCCTTGGTGGAGATCGGGGCGTTGGAGTTGCCGGCCACCAGGAAGGCGAGTTGGACCTCACGCTTCGAGATGTTGATGTCGAGCAGCACCGTCCCTTCCGCCGTGACCTGCGGGATCACGTCGAGCCGCAGGGTGGCGTTGATGAACTGCACGGAGAAGGTGTCGTTGAAGATCGTCTGCACCGGGATCTGCAGACCGCTCTGGATGGAGGCGCGCTGGTTGTTCAGGGTCGCCACCTTCGGCGCCGACAGGATGGTGACCAGGCCCTCGCTCTCGGCCGCCTGCAGCGCGGCGTCGAGGTTGAAGGTGCCCAGGAGGTTGGACAGGTGGATGCCCAGCGTGCCGTTGTTGCTGTTGCCGGGGAGGTTGACCCCGCCGTTGAGGGTGCCCTGCGCCGGGAAGACCAGGCCCGTGGTGTTGCCGTGGGCGGCGTCGGCGATCGCCGTGAGCCCCCATTTGACGCCGATGTCGCGGCTGAAACGCTTCGTGGTCTCCACGATCCGCGCCTCGATCATCACCTGCGGCTCCGGCGCGTCGAGCAGGTTGACCACCGAGAGCACGGCGTCCATGTTGGCCGGCAGCTCCTTGATGATCAGCGCGTTGGTCCGGCGGTCCACCACCACGCTGCCGCGCTGGGTGAGCAGGCCCGCCTGGCCGGTGCGCAGCAGGGTCGCCACCTGGGTGGCGTTGGCGTAGCTCAGACGCTGGTAGACCGTGCGCAGCGGAATCGCGAGCGCCTTGGCCGCCGCGAGCTGCTGCCGCTCCTGCGCCTCCTTGCGCAGCACTTCCGTGGGCGCGATGCGCATCACGTTGCCGTCGAGCTCGTAGTCGAGGTTGTTGATGCGCAGCACCTCTTCCAGCGCCTGGTCCCAGGGGACGTTCTCCAGCTCCGCCGTCACCGTGCCCTGGACCCCCGGCTGGACGATCACGTTCAGGCCGCTGATCTGGGCGAAGGTGCGCAGCACGTCCGTCACGTCGGCGTTGGTGACCTTGAGGTCGATCGGCTCGCCGAAATACTGCTTGTCCCTCTGGTTGAGCGCGGCGTTCCGCTGCGCGAGACCCTGCAGCGGCGTGGCCGCCGGCGAGACGTCCACCGGCTTGCCGATCGGCGCCTTGACGCCCGGCTGCGAGCCCACCGAGCTGGCGGTCGGCGCCGCGCCGCGGGCCGGCGCCACCGCCACGGGGCCGGTCGGCGAAGGCGGCGCCGCGGCCGGCAGGGGGGAGACCTCCTCGGTCTCGATGTGCCCCTTGGACGTCTTGGCCGGCGGATTGCGCTGCGCGAGCGCCAGGTCCGAAGGCTCCGGCCCGGAGGGGGCCGGCGCGGTGGTGGTCGTCGTGGTCTTGGTCGTCGTCGTGGTCTGGGTCGTGGCCGCCGGGGCCGCGCCGGCCGGAGCCGGCTCGACGACCTTCGCCTTCGACGTCTTGCTGGTGGTCGTCTTGGTGCTCTTGCCGGCCGTCTTGGCCGGCTTCGACGGGGCCGGAGCCGGAGCTGCCGGGGCCGCCGGGGCTGCCGCCACCGCCGGCGCCGGGCTGCCGTCCGCGGCCGGGAACGAGATCACCAGCGCGCCTCCCGTGCGCTCGATCGTCGGCACCGAATCACCGCGCAGATCGAAGACCACGCGGGCCACCGCCTTGGGAGCGGGCTTGAACTGCGCCACCCGCACCCGCTCGACCACGCCCCCCGCCACCGGCAGGATGGAGCGCTGGCTGTGGTTGACCACGCCGGTGAGATCGACGACGAAGCGCCGCGGATCGGCGAGCGCGAACGTCGAGTACGCCAGCTCGCCGTCGCCGGAGATGCGGATCACCGCGCCGCCGGACGACGAGAGCACCTCGACCCCGCTGAGCTGCGTCGCCGCGGCCCCGGTGGGCGCGGGGCCCACCATCGGCTTGTCCGGCGTGCCGGCCGCGGTCACCGTGGACGGTCCCGCGGGAGGCGCGGGGGCTGGGGCCGCGGGAGCCGGAGCGGCCTGCGCGGCCGGCGGCTCGGCGGCCTTGGCATTGGCATTGGGATTGGAATTGGGACTGTTGCCGGCGGCGGCCGGCTCCTCATGGAGCGGCTCGAAGGCCAGCTTGCCCTTCCCTTCTTTCCCCGGACCGTCCATGGGGAGGAGCTGGATGCGCAGCTTGGTGCCGTCGGCGCTCACCGAGTGCTCCACCTCCTGCCGGGTGGCGATCACCAGCCGGGTCAGCGGGCGGGAGCCCTCCTCGCTCTTCTGCACCGTCAGCGAAGAGACCAGCCCCTCCTCGGGCGCGAGATCGACGACCTTCGGCCCCGGCACCGCGTTGGGCAGCTCCACGACCACGCGGCCGTCGGCGTTGCGGAAGCTGGTCCAGACCAGGGGAGAGCTCGCCTCGAGATCCACGAAGACATCAGGAGCGCCCTCCCGTAGATCCAGCGACCGGATCTCGGCGGCGCTGCCCTGCGCCGGTTTCACCTCGGCTTGGTTGGAAGTGGGGGATTGTTTCGAGGCGCGGGGCGAGGCCTCGGCTCCCGGGGCGGACGTGAAGACGGTACCGTCGGTACCGATCAACACGCTGAATACCGCCGCCGAGGCGATCCATCGCCGCCAGCCAGCGCTCGGAGTTCTCATGACCACATCTCCCATGTCAGCTCGCCTCCCTTGCGGGGCCACTGATTCCCTGACACCTCGCATCGTGACGCTGCTCCTGATCTCTCAAATCGATCGCTCGAATCCATGGCTCAAGAAGGATTCAGGCTCTTGACCACCTCACGGAACGGCTTGAGAGCGGTCGGATCCTGAACCACCTGTTTGAAGACCACCTCGTTCTTGTTGATGCTGACGACGTCGCCGTCAAAGAGCTGGTCGCCCTCCTTCAACAGATAGCTCTTCTTCTGGTTCGCGGCCACGACCTGCGCCACGAATCCCTTGCTGGTGTGGAAGATCCCCCGCAGATCGATCTCGTCGATCAGCAGCCCGGGCACCCCCTCGGGGCGCGGCCCGCGGATCTCCGGCCGGTCCGGCCCCGCCAGCAGCGACTTGAACGGATCGCGCCGGTTGCCGGGGTCGTACGAGAAGCCGCTCCCGGAGAGCACCTCCTCCTCACCCTGGAGGATCTCGTCGATATTGCCGAGGTCGGCGCCCGCGTCCCCGCTCAACGCGGAGCCGCCGGCCGTGGCGCCGCCCGCTGGCGGTGTCGAGGCCGCATTCGGCGCGGGCTTCTCCGCCGGCTTCGCGGGCGGCTGCGCATTCGCCTTCGCGGGCGGCTGCGCCTTGGCCGGGGTCTTCTGCGCCGGCGCCTTCTGCGCGAGCGCCACCCAGGACAGCGCCAGGCCGAGGACCAGAACGGTCGCGGAGATCAGACTCGTGGCTCGGGTGAGACGCATCAATCGGGTCCTCCAGGACGGCTACGGGTCGTCGGCCCGTCCTCGCTGCCGGGGCTGCCGGGCGGTGCCGTGGGCCGGGCCACCGCCGGCGCCTTGCCCTTCCCCTTCTTGTCCTTGGCCGTCGTGTCCTCGGGCTCCGGCTCCTTGTAGACGAAGGTCTTGGCCGTGAACTTGGCGTTGATCGTGTGCGGGTTCGCCTCCGCCGGCCCCTTCGGGTTCTTGACCTGCGGCAGCGCCTTGATCTCCAGGTTCTCGACGTTGATGATCCGCGAGAACCGGCTGATGCGGTCGAAGAACAGGGCGAGGTTGTGATACGAGCCGTCGAGGTCCACCTTGATCGGCCACTCGCTGTAGAACTCCTTGTCCGTCAGCACGCCGGGAGTGAACGCCCGCAGGGTGAAATCCCCCTGCTCGGCCAGCGAGCGGATCCGCCGCATCAGGTCCGGCGTGTTGCGCCGCGCCGGCAGGATGCGCAGGAGCTTGTCGAGCTCCAGCTCGAGCTGCCGCACCTCCTCGCGGAACTTCTGCAGCTCGTTCTTGGCCGCCCGCCCCTCCTGGATCTTGTTCTGCAGGCTGGCGAGCTGCGTCACGGCGCGGTCGTAGTCCTCGCGCATCGGATCGAGCAGGCGCCAGTAACCGGCGCCGAACAGCAAGAGGCCGATTCCCAGCCCCGCGCCGAGGCCGACATACCAGGGCTTTCCTTCCAGTCCCGTCTTGAGCGCCACGGGCCCGCCCTCCTATTCCGCCGACGGCGCCGACGCCTTCGCCGGAGCCGCCTTGGGAGTCTTCGCTTTCGGTCCGCCCGGCTTGCTCGCGGTGGCGGTGGCTGCGCCCTCCGCCCCCTTCTTCTTGCCGGAGAACGAATAGTTGAAATCGATCCGGAACTTGTAGATCCCGCCCTGCTGCAGATCCGTGGTCTTCAGCATCGGCTCGTCGAACTCCGGCACCTTGTCGAGGTTGTCGATGAAGTTGGCCACCGCGTTGGTGTTGAAGGCCCGCCCCTCGACCGTGATCGAGTCCGCCCTCATCGACATGGAGTCGAGCCACAACAGCTCCGGCAGCGCGCGCGAGACGTAATCCATCACCCGCACCGGCCCGCGCTGGTTCGCCTTCAGATCGTTGATGATCCCGATCTTGCGCTCCAGCTCCGACTTCTTCCCCTTGTACTCCTCGACCTCCTTGATCACCGAGGCCAACTGGTCGACCTCGCGCTGCGCCGCCGCCACCTCCTCCTGCTTCGCCGTCGTCTTCTGGTTCTGCAGATACCAGGCGACGCCGAGCGCCAGCAGGCCGACCAGGATGCCGGCGAGCATCATCCACTGCCCGACGCCCTGTCCATCCAGCTTGGTCGCGCTCTTCTTGCGGACCGCCGCCGGACGCTTACCCTCGGAGAGCAGGTTGATCTTGATCATCGGCTAATCCCCCGCCTTCCGAATTCCCAGACCCACCGCGACCGCCATCATCGGGGCGATCGACTGCAGCCAGTGACCGTCGAAATCGCTTTCCTTGAATTGGATCCGGCGCAGCGGATTCATCAGCTCCGTCGGCACCTGGAACCGCTCGCGCAGCACCTGCTGGAGATTGGCGGTGAGCGCGCAGCCGCCCGAGAGCACCAGCTCGTCCACCGGCCCCTCCGAAGAGGTCGCCGAGAAGAAGTCGAACGTCTTGCGGATCTCCGACGCCATCTCCGCCGACACCGCGTCGAGCACCGGCCGGGCGTCCGCGGGCGCGTAGCGGTCCACCGACTCCCCCTGCTTCAGCCCCTCGGCCTGCTGGAACGCGAGGTTGAACTCCCGCTGCAGGGCCTCCGTGAACTGGTTGCCGCCGAACGAGATGTCGCGCCAGAACACCGTGCCCCCCCGCGCCAGGATGTTGATGTTGGTCACCCCGGCCCCCATGTTGATCAGCGCCACCACCTTGCGCGGATCGAGGTCGTAGTTGACCTCATAGGCGTTCTGCACCGCGAACACGTCGACGTCCACCACCACCGGGGTCTTCCCCGTCTGGCTGATCACCGACACGTAGTCGTTGACCTTGTCGCGCTTGACGGCCACCAGCAGGACCTCCATGTTGTCCCGCCCCGGCTCGCCGTCCGAGAGCACCACGTAGTCCAGGCGGACGTCGTTGATGTCGAAGGGGATGTACTGCTCCGCCTCCCACTGGATCGAGTCCGCCAGCTCGTCCTCCGACATCGCCGGGAGCTGGATCTTCTTGATGATCACGGAGTGGCCCGAAAGCGACGTCGCGTAGCCCGCCCCCTTGACCTTCGTCTGGTCGTTCAGACGGTGGATGGCGTCCACCACCAGCGAAGAGTCCATGATCGAGCCGTCCACGATCGCCTCGGGAGACAGCGGCTCCACTCCGAGGCGCTGGAGGTGGAACTCCCCCTTGCGCTCCCGAAGCTCGACCAACTTGATCGCCGAGCTGCCGATGTCGAGACCGACTACGCCCTTCTTGGTACGGGAGAAGAACACTGTTGACTCCCCCAAAGTCCAACGTTCAAGCCTACTTAACTGCGGGTACTTAAAGCTTCGCTCGAAGCTACCAGCAAACCCGCACCTCTGTCAAGGTGCCCATACATCTATGGCTATATTGTCCAGTGCAGGAACTCTACACCCTCGCTGGAGCACTTGCAAGCCCCGTTTTTCTAGATTTCAACGCAGTTTAGGCGCGCCGGGCCAATAAAACCGGGGGTTTGGAGATGTCTCCGGAAGAGGACAGTGGGAGGGGATCGCTATATGTTGAGGTGGGGTTGAGAGAGGGTACTGTGGGTGGGGTCGGCCCCCCTCCCGGCCTACACATGCGGAAACCTCGCATTCCAGGCCACCTCCCACAGAAACCCGTCCGGGTCCGCGAAGTACCCCGCATACCCGCCCCAGTCCGTCTTCTGGCCCGGCTTGACGATCCGCCCGCCCCCCGCCGCGGCCTCGGCAAGGAGACGGTCGACCTCTTCTATAGAGCGGACGTTGTGGGCGAGCGCGAAGCCGGGGAAGCCGCTCCCCTCGGCGGGCACGCCGGCGTCCGCGGCCAGGTCCTCCCGGGGGAAGAGTGAAAGCCAGGTCTTCCCCATCTCGAAGAACGAGACCACCCCCGGCGGCGAGGGGAGCTGCGGCAGCCGCAGGACGTCCTTATAGAAAGAGGTCGCCCGCTCCAGATCGCGGACGCCGAGCGTGATGAAGCTGATCCGGGGCTCCATGGATCACCTCCTGATGACAGAGCGCGGAAGGAAGAGCCGCCGGAGGAGCTCCCCCGAGAGCACCCGTCCTCCAGCGGCACTATATAGACATATAAGAGGGTGTCTCGAAAGGGTGCCCCCACTGTAGAGACGCCCCGTGGGGCGTCTCTGAGGCGGCGACCTCGCCCGTGCTCTCTCAGACGCCCCGCGGGCGCGCCGTGGCACTTGGGATCGTCCTCTCCGCCCCGGAGACGCCCCACGGGGCGTCTCTACAGTGGGGGTCCAGACGGAATCGCCACTTTCGAGACACCCTCTAAGAGGTCGCGCCCACCGCCAGCGCCGCGGCGAGCCCCGGACCGGGGAAGGCCGAGATCTCTGGGCTCTGTCATGGGAGTGGAGAGCCGAGCAAGGACCCAAAGGACCCTTCCCGGCCTCCTTCACATACCCGCGACCTCCTCTCCTGGTAGAATCCCCTGTAGCGGCAGGCCTGTGCGTGC
>QHVW01000024.1 GCA_003223675.1 Acidobacteriota bacterium | reverse complement strand
CACCGTCCGATTGCCGTGCCTGGGGTTCCGTCTTGTCTTCGTCAACGGGAAATCGTGAAAGGACATCGCCATGGGCGTGATCGAAAGGATCAAGAATTGGTGGCGGCGCAAGCCGGATCCAGAAAAAACTTCTCCGGGACCCGTCCTGCCCGGGCCCGTGCCGACGCTGGAGGTCTTCTCCCAGGCCGGGCACGGCAAGAGCAGCTATCTGTGGTCCCTGCTCTATATGTTGAGAAAGATGAGTATCGTATGGCCCGACTATCTGTGCACGCCGCAGGACGAGGCCACCAAAGAAGCTCTGAAGGGGATCCATGAGAGCGTTCACGGCGCGCTTCTGCCGGCGTCGGGTCCTGCGGCGAACAAACATCGCTACGAGCTTCACCTCCAGAGTATGGAACGCTGGGGAGATCGAAAGCTGATCGTCTGGGATTGGCCCGATCCCGTGTTCGCGGCTTCTCTCGACGGCAACCGGTCCGAGAGGACCAATTGGCTCGCGCCGGCCTTGTGGCTCGTCAGCCTGCAGGATCTGGGAGAGGTGCGGGCCGAGATCCTGGACATGCTCTTCGACGACCTGATGCGGACAAGGATCCTTCAGGGATTCGCGGCCTATACCCGCCCGTTCCGCCTCGTGGTGGTGCTGACCAAAGCGGACGCCATTCCCAATCTGCCACCGTCGTTGCGCCAATATCTCAAGGACGATCCGCTCCGGGACGCGGTCCGCTCGGAGGTGTCCCTGTTGTCGCCGCCGCTCCCCTTTCCCTCCGAGCCCCTGCGGCTCAAGGATGAATCCTTGCGCGAATATCTCGGGCGGCTCGCGCTCGTCCACCAGGAGATTCATCATTGGCTGGAGACCACGCTGGTCGGTCACATGTTGATCCGCCGGGCCGCGGCGTATCACGTCGAGCTCCGGTTCTCGATCGTCTCGGCGACCGGCTCGGGCCTGGTTGACGGGCAGAGCCTGCAGCTTCCCTGGACCCCGCGGCGGGTGCTCGATCCCCTGTTCTGGGCGCTGGAGCTCGACAGTGTCAAGGCTTGACGGACGAGCCGTGAGCTGCGTCGAAGGCGTCGATGGGATGGCCGGGTGGGGTGGCTCAACCGCCGGCCCCGGCGGAAGGCTCGCCGGCTCCGGCGGAAGGCTCGCCGGCTCCGGCGGATGGCTCGCCGGCTCCGGCGAGAGGCTCGCCGGCCCCGGCGGACGGTCCGCCGGCCCCGGCGAATCAACTGCCGGCTCCGGCGGACGGGCTGCCGGACGGAATGAGCCGCCCGCCGGTCCCGGCGGATGAGCCGCCGGGCGGAACGGCTCAACCGCCCGAACCGTTCTACTTCCCCTTCCCCGCCAGCGCCGCCAGCGACTTCTTGCGCACCGCCTCGAACTCGTCGCCGGGGTTCCAGGTGGGCATCTTCGGGGTGTTGGCCACCACGAGGCCGGTGTAGAAGCCGAGTTGGGCGTCCTCGATCATGCCGCCGTAATCCCACTTCGGATCGAATTCGTCGCTCGGCTGATGATAGCGGTTCTTGGTGTAGTTATCGGCCTGTTCCTTCCCCCAGCCCGGCGGCCGGCCGATGAAGTCGGTGCCCGCCGAGGGGTGGACCGCCGGGACGCCGACCTTGGCGAAGCTGAACTGGTCGGAGCGGTAGAAGAAGCCGCGGTCCGGGAGCTGGTCTCCCGTCAGCCGGCGCCCCTGGCGGGCG
>QHVW01000023.1 GCA_003223675.1 Acidobacteriota bacterium | reverse complement strand
CACCTCCACCACCAGCCTCCCGATCCCCCACCCCGGACGCAACGCGTAGCGGGCATCCACGATCGCCATCCAATCGCCTCGCCTCAGGCCCCGGTTGCCTCGGAGTGGGCCTCCTCGGCCTCGGGTCGGGCGGGCGCGGCCTTCATTTGGGCAGCGGCTGCCCGCGCTTCGGCCGGCGCGGCCCGGGCTTCGGGCGGGGCGGCCTCACTCCAGGCTCCCGGGGCCCGGCGAAAGGCCGCTCCTGCCTGCGGGAAGGCCCGGCCAGCCCCGGGCGAGGCACAGCCGGCCCGGCAGCGGGCGGAAGCGGCCTTTCCTTCGCGCGCGGCTCACGAACGTCCGCGCCTCCCGCCTTTGAGCTCCCGCCGCGACAGCCAGAATCCCGGCGCCATCGGCAGCCAGAAGGTGAAGCCGCGGAAGAGCAGGGTCGCGGTGAGCGCCACCTCCACCGGCACGCGGAAGAGGGCCAGCATGGCCACCGAGCTCGCCTCGAAGGTGCCGATGCCGCTCGGGATCAGCAGCACCGTGGCCGCCACCTGCGCGAAGACGAAGCTCGCGAAGGCTTCCAAGGGGTGCGCGGGGTAGCCCACGGCGCGCAACATCGCGTCGAGCGTGAGCGCGTCGAGGACGAAGATGGCGAGTTGGAGGAGGCCGGCTTCCAGCAGCAGCTCCTTGCTCCGCACCAGGCGGCGCGGCGCGTTGGAGACCTCGCGCAGCAGGTCCCCGGCGCGGGGAATCCAGCGGACCCAGCGCGGCAGCTCCCGCTGCTTGCCGGCGCTGAGCCAGAGCACGGCGGCCGGGATCGACAGAGCGAAGAGGGGGAAAAGGCCGGCCAGGATGAGCACCAGGCGGCTCAGGTCCCGCAGCACGGCGACGATGACGAGGCTCGCGAGCACACAGACCGCGAAGGCGACATAGAGGGTCAGCAGGTCGACCAGGATCGCGGCCACGGCCAGCCGGGCGTGGACCCGGCGCCGGCGGAGCGCCCGCATGACGAGGAGGCGCCCGCCGAAGCCGGCGGTGGGGATCACCTGGTCCACGAAGAGGCGGGCGACGGCGATCGAGAGGAGCGAGCGCACCGAGCAGCGCGCCCGCCCCTTGCGGAGCACCCGCTGCCAGACCGCCGCCGCGCAGACGTAAGTGCCCGCCTGGAGGAGGACGGCCACCAGGATCCAGACCGGCCGGGCCTGCTCGAGCAGGAGGGCGAACTTGCGCCCCTCGCTGAAGTGGCTGGCGACCGCCACCAGCCCGGCCAGGAGCAGCACGCCGGGCAGCCAGGAGAGCACGCGCCGCAGGCGGCTTGTCCTCGGAACCGCTTCGCTCTCCAGCTCCGCCATCGCCTCCCTCCCGGGCTCGAGCCTACCAGCCCGGTGCGGGATGGCCACGGCTTCGGATACCGTAGAGAATAGGGCGCGCCCCCGCGCGCCGGCCGAAAGGAGAGATTCAAGATGCGTTCCCGAGCTTTGCGATCCCTCACCGGGGTCCTGACCCTGGCGATCCTGATGGCGGCCCCCGGCCGGGCCGCGAAGGAGAAATCGACCTGGGGCATCCCCAACGCCAGCTTCCCCCTGCCCGGGGTCATGGCGGCCGGCCAGCCCACCGGCGAGCAGATCCAGCTCATGGTCGAGGAGGGGGGATATCGCACGGTGATCGACCTGCGGCCTCCCGACGAGCCGCGCGGCTTCGACGAGCGCGAGGCGGCGCGGCAGATCGGCCTCACCTACGTCAACATCCCGGTCACGCCTGCGACGCTCGATCAGGCCACGATCGACCGCTTCCTCGACGCCTTCCGCAAAGCCCAGAGGCCGGTCCTCGTTCATTGCAGCATCTCGAACCGGGTCGGCGGGATGCTCTATGCCTGGCTGGTGCTGGAGAAGAAGGAGCCCCCCGCGAAGGCGCTGGAGCAGGCCAGGGCTGCCGGCCTGCGCAGCCCGGAGATGACCGAGAAGGTGCAGAAGCTGGTGGCCGAACGCCAGGCGGCGTCCGCCAAGCCAGCCACGAGGCCGCGCGGTTGAGCCCGAAGGATTTCGCCTCCAACCTGTTGCAGGGGGTTTCCGAGGAGGGGCGGGCGGCCGCGCTGAAGCGGGCCGTCTCCCGGCGGCTCGACCGCAAGCAGGTGCTCTTCCGCGAGGGGGAGACGGCGGCGGCGATGTATCTCCTGGAAGCGGGCCGCCTGAAGCTGACGCAGCTCGCCGCGGACGGCCAGGAGGTGCTGGTGCGCTTCGTGGGTCCGGGGGATCTCTGCGCCGGCGTGGCCGCCCTGGAGGGGAGCGCCTATCCGGTCACCGCGCGGGCGGTGGAGCCCACCTCTCTGCTGCTCTGGCCGCGCGACGTCCTGCGCGAGCTCTGCCAGCGCCATCCCCAGATCCAGACCAACATCCTGCGCGCCATCACCGGCCATCTCCAGGATTCCATGACCCGCGCCCGCGAGCTGGCGACCGAGCGGGTGGCCTCGCGGGTGGCGCGCACCCTGCTGCGGCTCGCCCAACAGTCCGGCCGCCCGGTGGACGGCGGCATCCTGGTGGACCACCCCCTCTCGCGCCAGGAGCTGGCCGAGATGACCGGCACCACCCTCTACACCGTCAGCCGCCTGCTCTCCGCCTGGGAGGACGCGGGGCTCGTGGAGGCCGGCCGCGAGCGGGTGACGATCCGGTCGGTGGAGGGGTTGGAAGCGGTGGTGGAGGACGAGTAGGCGCTCCTTGCGCCAGCGCAACGACCGCCCTCCCCCGCTCCCCTACGCTCTCTCCAACGAACAAGGAGAGAGAGCCATGAACATCACCCCCCAGACCCAGGTTTCCGAGATCGTCGTCCACAACCCCGCGTCCACCCGGATCTTCCATCGCCACGGCATCGACTTCTGTTGCGGCGGCAAGCGCCCCTTGAGCGAGGTGTGCGCGGAGCGCCAGTTGGACGTCGAGCAGATCCGCCGGGAGATCGCGACGCTCGACCCCAGCGAGGCCGAGGAGAAGGACACGTCGTCACCCGGACGCATCCGCCTCAGGTGGCCTCGGTCGGCCTGCCGTTCCTGATCGCGGAGCTCAAGAGCCGCTCCGCTCTCGAGCGGGCGCGGGTCAACATGGATGGGCTGGACGCTCTGGTCGCGGAGAAGGTGACGCCGGACGTCCATCTGTACGTCCACAGCAAGGACGAATTCGATCTCCGGGCGCGGATGTTCGCGCCTCTGGACGGGGTGCCGGAAGACCCCGCGACCGGCAGCGCCAACTGCGTGCTGGCCGGGCTGCTCAGCCATCTCGACGAGAAGCCCGACGGCAGCTTCTCCTGGCGCATCGCCCAGGGGGTAGAGATGGGGCGTCCCAGCACTTTGGAAGCCCGCGCGGAGAAGCGAGGGGGGACCGTCGAGGCCATCCGGATCGGCGGCGCCAGCGTGATGGTGAGCGAGGGCTTCATCGAGGTCGGCTAGCTCTGCTCAGTCAGCTTTGGCATCTCCGGTCCGTTGTCCCTCATCACCCCGGCCCTCTTCTCCCAGCCCTCCCCCCACCCTGCCGGGGAGAAGAGGGAGTGGTTAGCCGAAGAATTTCTTAAAGCCCCTCTCTCCCCGGCAGGGTGGGTGGAGGGATGGGAGAGAGGGGTTGGGGAGTGAGGGGCCGCCCCGAAGGGGCGGCTTTTTAAGGCCTCAGCACCAGCCGCTCCGTCGCGGCCGCCTCGATCTTCTTCCGGCTGTAGAGCAGCGGGAAGTACTTCCCCTCCGCCCAGAGGGGGAGCAGGTCGGCGTAGTGCGGGCTGCCGGGCTGGCCGGACTGACCCGGCACGCTGGTGGCCACGGAGCGGTCCCAGTTTCCCAGGTCGAGGATCTCGCGGAAGGACGCGCCGTGGGAGACGTCGAATCCGGACCCCTCGCCCACGTTGAGGGTATAGCCGTCGCCGCCGCGCTCGACCGGCGGGAGATTGAAGAGGGCCTGGCGCTCCGGGCCGGTCCCCAGGACGTGACGGAAGGTGGCGGTGTGGAGCGACCCCCAGCGCCATTTCGCCGGATCGGGGCCGAGCCTCTTCTTCGCCTCCGCGACCGCCTCCTCCAGGCTGTGGAGAAGCGAGGCGTCCCGCCCGGCGCGCGGGTCCTGGCCGAACCACTCGGGCTTCGGATCGCGGAGGAGCGCGATCACCTGCTCCAGGCGGCCGGACACGATCGGCAGCCATTTCTCCGGCACCCGCGTCTTGAGGACCGCGGGCCCGAGCTTCGCCGCCCAGATCTCATAGAGGGCCGCGGCGGCGGAGCCCCTGGCCACGGTGCCGTCCCATGCGTTGAGCCGGTCGACCCAGGGGCGCAGCTCCGGGCTTACGCCCCGGGCCTCGCCGAGGATCTTCACCAGCGCCCGGGCGACGGGCGAGACCTCCTCGTACTGAAGACGCTCGAAATCGGCGAGCGTGAATTTTCCGCCCGCGCCGAGGACCTCCGCGATCCGCAGCGCGCGCGTGGGATCTCCCCAGTCGTAGCCCAGCTCGTGGGGATAGCCCGGCGGCAGGATGTCGTTGTTGGCGGTGGCGAGGAAGTGCCGCGCCGGATTGAAGGCGCTCGGGAGCTCGGCGGCCGGCA
>QHVW01000219.1 GCA_003223675.1 Acidobacteriota bacterium | reverse complement strand
CACGCCCATGTGGCTGTAGGAGGAGCCGGTGGCGCGTTGGATGGCGACGCTCTGGGACGAACGCGACGTGTGAAAGATGATGTCGCCGTCGCGGACCGCCGGGAGCCCCGCCATCGCCGGGCGAGGCACCAGGAGAGCGGCTGACAAGAGAAGCATTTTGAGCTTCATGGTTCCTGGTGCTCCGAGCCAAGGAGAGGCGCCGTGCCGAGGAGCATGGCCGCAGCGAAGACAGCCCAGAGGATTCTTCTGTTGAGCGCCGACGACCGTCCAGCTCCTGACCGCATCCGTCCCGGCCCCTTTCTTGGATTACCTCGCCGCCGTCCGCCTCTTCGACAGCCCTGTCTGGCGGCGCCCGCGCCGGATCGTACTCCATCCGCCCCGAAGTCTGCGACATTCGCCTTCCGGCTGTGGTCCTCGCCCTGGATCCCGGGACATTGGGGATCCGGCGTGGATGTCCTGGAATCCGGCGGTAATTATTAGCGCCGAATCTGCCACGGACAATCCGTGAGGCGAGACATTACCGATCCGGCGGGCGAGCCCGCGCTTCCTGGGCGAAGACACCCTGCCGAATCCGCGGAGGCGCACGCCGAAAGGCGGGCACGATCCGGGGCGGCAGACCCGCTGGACCGCCGAGCCTGTCGCGTTGAAGGATACAGAGTCGCCGAGACAGAGGTGCTCCGTGTGGAAACTGGAGCCCGGACCTGCCAGGCGTCTTGACTTGTAGCGCTTCGCGGACCAGACTGACTCCATGACGCGCGCCCGTGCCGCCGCCAAGGCTTTCGAAGAGGCTCTGGAAGAATTCTCCCTTCCAGAAGATGCGCCCGTGATCCAAGATCCGGAAGCGCTGGGCAGACGGGCGGCATTGCTCGCCGTGTCTGAGATCGCCTGGGGTCAGGCTTTGGGTCCCTTGTTCGATGTCGAGCAGGCACGGACCATCCTGCAGGCTAAGAGTCGGCAGGCGGTCAGCGATCTCGAGGAGCGAGGACGCCTGCTGGTGCTCCCGGGCTCCGGTGGTCGCAAGCTCTACCCGGCTCTCCAGTTCGACCCCCAGGGGCGCCCCTATCCGGAGATCGAGGAGATCCTCGACATCTTCTCCGGAGTCGTTGAGACCCCGTATACGATCGCCTCCTGGCTCGCCTCCCCTCAGGATCTGCTGGAGGGGAGAACCCCAGCCTCCTGGCTTCGATCCCAGCGAGATCCGGAGCTCGTCTTCGAAGCCGCCCGGCGTAGCGCGGACAAACTGGCCCACTGATCTGAGCCCCCTCTCTTCTCCTCCGCCCGATCTCCGGCTCTTTCCTCGCCGGGATCTCCCGAGCGGATTTCCGCTCTTCCGGATTCATCTCGCCTCGCTTGGTCCCTGGTGGTTTTCGCGGAGCGGCTTCGGCCGTTTCGACCTCCTTACGCCGCCGGGGCTCGGGACGTGCTACTTTGCCGAACAGCCGGAGGGTTGTTTTCTCGAGGTCTTCAGGGATTTCGCCGCCACGATTCCGCAATTGGAGATTCAACGGCGACATCTGGCAAAGATCGAGCTCGGTCGCCCCCTCTCCGTCGCGGATTGCACTGCGGAAAACGCACGGGCGTGGGGCATCACGGCGGAAATCCACTCGAGCCCAGACTATAAAAGCACCCAAGCTTGGGCTTCGGCGTTCGCCCAGGCTGGATTTGACGGGATCCGCTACTTCCTGCGCCACGACCCCGCTCAGCGGCTGGTGGGATTTGCACTTTTCGGGTCCGAAAGCGCGCCGTCCGGACTGCCTGTCGCCTTCAGCCAGCCGATCGAAAAAGACCTTCTCCGCCAGGTCGAGGATCGCTTCGGGCTCCGTGTGAAGCCGGCGCTCTGACTACCGCAGCCGCACCACCACCACCGTCATATCGTCCGCCTGCTCCTGATCCCCCTTGAAGTTGGAGAGGTCGCCGAGGACGGCGTCGCGGATCTCGCGGGCGGTGCGGCTGGTGGCGGCGCGGTCGACGACTCTCTGGAGGCGGACGTCGCCGTAGTCCTGGTCGTGATTGTTGCGGGCTTCGACCAGGCCGTCGGTGTAGAAGATCAGCAGGTCCCCCGGCGCGATCGGCCGCTGGAGCGGCTCGTAGCGGGCCTCCAGGAAGGTGCCGAGCGGCGGCGCCCCCTCCCCCACCTCCTCGAAACGGCCGGTCTTGCCGTCGCGGACCAGCACCGGCGGATGGCCGGCGCTCACCAGGGTCATCGTCCCGGAATCGCGGTCGAGCACGGCGCAGAGGAGGGTCATGTAGGTCCGCTTGTCCGTGGTCCGCCGGATCATGAGGTTCAGCCGCTCGAAGACCGGCTCCGGCGCGGCGAGAGATTCCTCCAGCAGGTAGAGGCAGCTCCGCACGCCGGAGAGCAGCAGGCCGCTCGCCAGGCCGTGCCCGGACACGTCGCCGATCACCAGGGCGAGCTTGGAATCGCTCAGCTTGAAATATTCGTAATAATCGCCGCCCACCTCGGTGGCCGGCAGCGACGCCGCGGCGAGGTCCATCCAGTCCAACTGGGGCCCGGTCTGCGGCAGCATGCTGAGCTGGATCTTGCGCGCGTAGTCGATCTCCTCGCGCATCCGCATCCGCTCGCGGTAGCGGGAGTGCTCCTTGCGCCAGACGGCGAGGAAGCGCTTGCGGTCGAGCTGGGTGACCCCCAGGGCGGTCGCGAGGCAGGTCACGGTAATGACGGACACCAGCACGAGCCCGTCCTGGTCGATCGTCGCGGCCCGCTGTACCCCGATCCAGCCGAGCGGGAAGACGGCCGTCACCCAGAGCGCGGCGTACAGCATGAGGTGCTCGGAGGCGCGCAGCCGGAAGAGCAGCAGCAGGAAGGCGACGAGGAGGAACGGCACGTGTCCGCCGTCCCGGGCATGGGAGGTGGCGAGCTTGAGGACCAGGAGCTGGCTGAAAAGATAGAGGATCAGGATCTGGCGGAAGTTGCGGACGAAGAGGTCGCGGCCGCGCAGGATGAAGAGCGCCACGCCGGCCACGGCGTCGAGGATGTAGACCGCCAGCGCGAAGCCTTCGCCGTGGTCGGCCGAGAAGGCGATGCCGCCCAGGGAGAGGAAGAACACCAGCAGCAGCAGCCAGCGGAAGACGCGGTAGTTGCGGGCGTCGAAGTGGCGCTGGACGGCCAGCGGCTCGGGGCTGAGCACGAGCTCGTCGAGGGTGGGCGCTTTCATGCCGCGGACCTACTCGAAAAACCAGCGGATGGCGCCGCCGAGGAGGCCCGAGGCGAGCTCCCCCATCACCCCCGAGCGGTGGCGGGAGAAGATCGTGCGCTCGGATTCTGGCTGGTTCCACGGCTGGAGCGACTCGCCCAGGCGCTGCTGGCGGATCTCCATCTTTTCCTGCTCGCGCTGGAGCTTCTCGGCCCGCGCCTCGCCCCCCTCGCGGATCCAGCGCAGCAGGCTGTCCAGCTCGTGGAGGTCGAACCAGAGGCCGTGCCGGGCGCAGACGTCCACGATGACGCCGCTCTTCCGGCCGTAATTGCGGCGGCTCATCAGCGCGCCGCAGGTCACGCACGGCCGGTAGCGGAGCGGCTGCGCGGTGGCCGGCGCCGGCGGTATCTCGGCGGGGGACGGCGCGCCGCCGCCGAATACTTCCGGCAGGTGCCCGGCGCGGGCGCGGTCGGCGAGCACCTCGAAAATCTCTTTCTCGATCCAGATGCCGCCGCAGGAGGAGCAGTCGAAGAGCGCCACGTTCGCCCGGCCCAGGCGGCGGCTGGCCAGCGGCCGTTCCCCTTCGCAGGCCGGGCACCGGTAGCCGCTCTCGCCGGCCGCGGCCTGCCCGGCCAGGACGGGGTTGCCGCAATGATGGCAGAAGCGGGCCTGGCCGCTCACGCGCGCCATGCAGCCGGGGCAGATCGTGTCGAGGTCCCGCTCGTGGAGGGTGAGCTCCGCGCCGCAGAAGCGGCAGGCCGGCTCCGTCCCCTCCCGCGGCGCGCCGCAGGAGGAGCAGCGCACCACGGCCGCGTCGTGCGCCTGCGGCACCGGCACGGCGACCGTGGCGCCGCAGGAGCAAAGGAAGGAGGAGCCCACGTGACGCTCGGTGGCGTCGAACTGGCGGTGGCACTCGGGGCAGGCGACGAGGAAGCGCATGCGATCACTCCTGCCGCAGGGCGTCCAGGGGGTCCACCCGCGTGGCGCGCCGGGCCGGGAGGTAGTTGGCCACCAGCGCCACGGCGGCGAGGCCCAGCGGCACGGCCACGAAGGTGAGCGGGTCCGTGGCGCTCAAGCCGTAGATCTGGCCGGCGAGGAAGCGGCTGGCGTACCAGGCGCCGGCGAGGCCCAGCGCCAAGCCGATCAGCACCTGGGTCATCCCCTGCCGGATCACCAGGCCGAGGACCTGGCGGCCTTCAGCGCCCAGCGCCATGCGGATGCCGATCTCGTGCGCCCGTTGAGCTACCGAGTAGCTTACCACGCCGTAGACGCCGACCAGCGCCAGCACCAGGGCCAGCCCGGCGAACAGGGCGAGCAGCACGGCCTTGAAGCGGCTCTGCGCCAGCGAGGCCGCCACCATCTCGGTCATCGGCGCCACCTTGTTGAGCGGCAGGTCCGGATCGATGGCCGCCACCGCCGCTCGGACGGGCGCCACGAAGCGCGCCGGGTCGCCCCGGCCGCGGAGCACGAGAGAAGGACCCGGGAGGGGGCTCTGGAGATGGGGCCAGTACGCCTCCGGGCCGGGAGCCTGGCTGAGAGCTTCATGGCGGACGTTCCCGACCACGCCCACGACCGTGTACCAGCGCGGATTGGGATTCTTCTTCGGGTCGCCGAAGGTGATCCGCTGGCCGAGGGGGTCCTGATGGGGCCAGATCTGGGCCGCCATGGCCTCGTTGACGAGGAGCACCGGCGGTGCCGACGCGTCGTCCCGGTCGTTGAACAGCCGGCCGCGGCGGAGGGGGATGCCGAGCGCCTCGAGAGCGCCGGGGGTCACCGACCGCACGCTGGTGGCGGGCTCCTGGTTCGGCGGCGGAGCCGGCCGGCCTTCGACGGCGAAGACCAGGAGCATGTCGTCGCCGCTGAGCGGCAGGGGGAAGAAGACGCCGGCCTGCTCGACGCCGGGGAGAGCGCGTACCCGCTCCAGCAGGGCCTGGTAGAAGGCGACCTGGCGTGCCTTGTCCGGATATTTCGCCGGCGGCAGGTCCATCCCGGCGACGAGCGTTCCCTGCGGCCGGAAGCCGGGATCGACCGACCGCAGGCGGGCGAAGCTGCGGATCAGCAGCCCGGCGCCCAGCAACAGGGCCAGCGTCAGCGCGATCTGGGCGAGCACCAGGCCGTCGCGCACCAGCCGGCCGCGGCGGCCGCCGGCCACCGCCCGTCCCCCCTCCTTGAGCGCTTCGCCGAGCCGGCGGCCGGCCACCGTGAGCGCCGGCACCAGGCCGCAGAGCAGGCCGGTCCCCAGCGACACGGCCAGGGTGAACAGGAGGACGCGGCTGTCGAGGTGGATCTCGCCGGAGCGCGGAATGCCCTCCGGGTCGAGCGCCACCAGGGCCCGCACGCCCCAGGCGGCGAGGAGGAGGCCCACGGCGCCTCCCGCCAGGAAGAGGACCAGCGTCTCGGTGAGCATCTGGCGCACCAGCCGCCCCCGGCCGGCGCCCAGGACGGCCCGCAGGGCGATCTCCCGGTCGCGGGACGCCACGCGGGCGAGCAGCAGGTTCGCCACGTCGGCGATCGCGATCAAGAGGACGAAACTGACGAAGACGAGCAGGACCAGCAGAGCCGTCCGGATGTCCTCGACCTCGAGCTCGGCGAGCGGGATCACCACGGTCCCCCAGCCGGTGTTGGTGTCCGGATACTGCCGTTCGAGTCGCCCGGCGATCTCCGCCATTTCGGTCTGCGCCTGTTTCAGGGTCACGCCCGGCTTCAGGCGGCCCACGACGGTCAGGTCGTGTCTTCCGCGCGTGGGCCTGCCGTCGAGGGTCAGCGGTACCCAGAGCTCCCGCTTCTCGGGGAAATCCATGCCTGGAGGAGCGATGCCGACCACGGTGTAGCTTTCGCCGTCCAGGGTCACGCCGCGCCCGACGATGCCCCGGTCGGCGCCGAAGCGGCGGCGCCAGAGGCCGTCGGAGAGCACCACCACCTTCCCGCCGCCCGGGCTCTCGTCCTCGGGGCGGAAGGCCTGCCCGAGCACCGGCTCCCGGCGCAGGACGTGGAAGAAGCCGGCGGTCACTGCGGCCCCCTGGATGGCCTCGGGACGGTCGCCGCCGGTGAGGTTGAAGCGTCCCGTGATGTACGCCGTCAGCCCCTCGAAGGAGCGATTCTGGCGCCGGAAGTCCTCGAAGTCCGGGATCGAGATGTTGAAGCGCGGGAGCCCGGCCTGGGGGTTCTTGTTCATCACGCTCATCAGCCGCTCCGGCTCCGGATAGGGGAGCGGCTTGAGCAGCACGCCGCTGACGACGCTGAAGATGGCGCTGTTGGCGCCGATCCCCAGGGCCAGCGCGATCAGCGCGGCCAGGGTGGTCCCCGGGGTCTTCGCCAGGGTGCGGAACCCGAAGCGGATGTCTTTCCAGAAGCTGGTCAAAAGGATCTCTCCGAGCCCCTATCGTACCGGAAGCGACCGCGGCCTCGGACGCCGGAGCTCGCGGGAGATCCTATCGTGCCCGGCCCCCTCGTCGCGGGTCTGTCGCGGGTCAGGCCGGCACCGCCTCGGAGATCGCCGGCGGCGCCGCCCCGAACCGGTCGCTGCCGAGGAGCACGGTGGCCGTCCCGCGCCAGATCCAGGCCACGGCGTTGAGCAGGTTGAGGGACAGGAAGAGCATCACCAGCCCGACGACCGCGCAGCCCCAGGCGCCGCCGATCGAGTCGACCTGGAAGACGACCCCATCGATGTCGAGGACCCCCATCCCCCAGAGGAACGGCGCGAGCAGGAGGGCACCCGAGAGCGGGAGCAGGACCACGATGGAAACGAAGCTCACCAATCCCAGGGGAAGCTTGAGCAGCAGGAAGCCCATCCCCTTCCAGGTCACGGGGTTGGAGAAGAAGTCGCCGGCCCGCTGCCAGGCCGTGCGCTCCACCGGGCTGGGCGGCGGCAGCATGGGTGGCACGTCGGCGCCCAGCAGCAGGATGGCGGCCTGGCGCTCGAACGCCGCGAAGGCCCAGCTTCCCGCGAATACCAGGGCCAGGATGGGCAGGCCGATCCAGACGATCGTCAGGCCGAAGCCGAGGGGCAGGCCCACGGCGAGGAAGATGAAGTAGGCCAGCCCCAGGGGGAAGGCCAGCAGCAGGTAGAGCAGGTTGGTATAGGTACGCAGCCGGAACGGCGCGCCGCAGAAAAGCCGCAGGCCGTCGGCGAAGGGTGCGAGCGGGTCGGTGGTGGCGGTGGTCATGGATTTCCTCCTCGGGTGGGACTACGCGAGTAGGGGTGGGCGGGTTTCAAGGAAAGACCTCATGTCGCAAGCGTCACCCAGAAGGATGGAATCCGTAGGGGCGGCCCTATGTGGCCGCCCTGGGAGGGGGAAATTTCCGACCGGACCAGCCCCCGCCCAGGGCGGCCACGCAGGGCCGCCCCTACGGAATCTCGTATTTCTAGGGTGACGGCGTACTAGAATAGAGTCTTCGGAAGGACAGCCGTCAGCCTGCGCGTGGGGTTCTCCTGGGAGGGTGTTGCCTCGGCACATCGTGGTATGTCAGTAAACATGCAAGGCTCCTGGGAGCCCGATTTCTTCGTCGCCGACTGGCGGGTCCGCCCGGCTCTGGGCCAGCTCGAGCGGGGAGACCTCGTGGCCGAGGTCGAGGCGCGCTCCATGCAGGTGCTCGTCTGTCTGGCCCGGCATGCTCCCAACGTGGTCTCCAAGCAGCGCCTGATGCGCGAGGTCTGGGGGGATTCCTTCGTCACCGACGAAGTGCTGAGCCACGCCATCTGGGAGCTGCGGAAGGCGTTCGGCGACGAGGCGCGCAATCCCCGCTACATCCAGACGATCGCCAAGAAGGGGTACCGGCTGCTGGCGGCGGTCTCCTACCGCGTCGATCCGGAGCGGCTCGCCCCCGGCTCCCGGATCGGCAACTACGAGATCCAGGAGCCGCTGGGCGGCGGCGCCATGGGCGAGGTCTACAAGGCCCTGGACCAGCGTCTCGGCCGGGTCGTGGCGCTCAAGCTCCTGCCCGCCGACCTCGCCCGCGACCCCAGCGCCCGCCGGCGCTTCCTCCATGAGGCCAAGGCCGTGGCCGCGCTCGATCATCCCAACGTGGCGACGCTCTACGAGGTGGGCGAGAGCGAGGGCGGGAGGATGTTCCTCGCCCTCGCCTTCTGCGAGGGGGAGACCCTCCAGCAGAGGCTCGAGCGCGGGCCGCTGCCGCTGCCCGAGGCCGTGTCGATCGCGCGCCAGATCGCCCAGGGGCTCGCCGCGGCGCACCGCCTCCACATCGTCCATCGCGACGTCAAGCCGTCGAACGTGGTGATCCTGCCGGACGGCAAGGTCAAGCTGCTCGACTTCGGGCTCGCCAAGATGACCGGCGCCACCTCGCTCACCCGGCTGGGCTCCTCCCCCGGCACCCCCGCGTACAAATCCCCTGAGCAGACGCGGGGGGACAAGGTCGATCCGCGGAGCGATCTCTGGGCCCTCGGTGCGGTGCTCTACGAGATGGTGAGCGGTCGGACGCCGTTCGGCGGCGAGTACGAGCAGGCAATGATCTACGCCATCCTGAACGAGCCGCCACGGCCTCTCGACGGCGACAAAGCCTTTCCTCCCGAGCTCGCCGCGACGATCGAGAAGGCCCTGGCGAAAGACCCGGCGAAACGGTACGCGACGGCCGAGGCGATGGATGAGGATCTGGCCTACGTTCCCTTGGCGCCCGGGAGCAGCGGCGATGCGCGGACGCGGCCGATTCAGCTACGGCGGCCGCGCGGCCGGATCTTGTGGATCGCCGCGACGGTGATCCTGCTGGTGGCGCTCGGCGGCGGTTTATGGTCCTGGCAGCAGCAGAAGGCCCGGGAGCGGGAGAGGGAACAGCAGAAGCACCGCTGGGATTTTTCTCCTGAGGTGGCGCGGCTGGTCGAGCAGGGAGACAAGCTGGAATGGCAGGGAGATACACAGCGAATCTTGAGCAATGCCGAGCGGACCTACCGCCAGGCTCTAACGCTGAGTCCCGGTAACCCTTTGATCGAGGCCCAACTCGCCGCTCTGCTGGCGCGTATCAACGCCCAGTTTCCTGCCCCAGGCCAGATGCAGGAGATCGAGAAACTCACCGAGGACGCAGTGAAGCGGGCTCCCGATCATCCGATGCCCTGGGTCGCCCAAGCCAAGCTCATGCTGCTGAAAGACAAGCCTCGTGAAGCCGAGCAGGCCGCTCGCAGGGCCATCAAGCAAGACCCGAAATTCGACCGTGGCTACACGCAGCTGGGAGAGGCGCTCATCGTGCAGGGTCGAGCAGTCGATGGTTTCGCGAATCTCCGCAAAGCCACTGATATTGGACAAGGGTATTTGCGAGCCCGGCTGACCCTTGCCGCCAAGCTTCAGGATGCCGGCCGCTATGACGATGCGGTGACCGAATTTCGCGAGGTGTTGAAGTATGATTCCAGCCATCCGACGGCTGAAGAGAATCTGGGCGACACCTACATCGCGATGGGACGATCCTCGGAAGCCATCCCTTTGCTCCGAGACGTCTTCGAGACGACGCACGACTTCCGGTCAGCCAACAGCCTAGGGAATGCCTATTTCAATCAAGGGCGTCTGAAAGACGCAGTCGATGCGTACTGGAAGGCCTATGAGCAGAGGCCTGATCCGGTCGTGGCACGGAATCTGGCGGAGTGCTACGAGCAGATCGGGCAGAAGGATGAGGCCCGCCACTGGTACGAGCTCGCGATCCCCAGCTTTGATCGAACGTTGAGGACGGGGGGAGGACAGCGCGCCGAGCTCCTGCGCGGGAGGGCCTTCTGCGCCGCCAAGCTCGGGCGCTACGACGAAGCCCTGAGCAACGTGCAGGAGGCGTTACAGCTCAAACCTGGCCAGACGGCTCTCTTTTTCCGAGGCGCCCAGATCTGCGCCATGGCGGGCCGGCGGGAAGAGGTCTACTCCTGGACCCGGCGGGCGATCAGGGCGGGCTGTTCGCGAGACGAATTCCGTCGCGACATGGCCTTCCACGATTACCCGAAGGATCCGCGATTCCAGGAGATCCTGGAGTCCACCAAGCCCTGAATTCGAGTCAAGAAGATCAGGGACAGCAGGGACATATCTTGTCTCTGGAGTCCCTGTTGTCCCTGAGGTCCCTTTGGGTCCCTTCTCGGCTTCTCCAGCCTTACCCCGTGGGTCCGACCTGGATCGGATCCACCTGCGGGCTCGCCGGGTCGTTCA
>QHVW01000022.1 GCA_003223675.1 Acidobacteriota bacterium | reverse complement strand
TGCGGGTGGCCATCTCGGCGAGCGCGAACTGCACGGCCTGGAACTGGGCGATCGGCTTGCCGAACTGCTCGCGCTCCTTGGAGTAGGCGAGCGCCGTGTCGAAGGCGCCGATCGCCGTGCCGAGCCCCAGCGCCGCGATCGAGATGCGGCCGCCGTCGAGGACCTGGAGAGCCTGGACGAAGCCGTCCCCCTCCCTGCCCAGCAGCCGGTCCTCAGAGACGAAGCAATTCTCCATCACCACCTCGGCGGTGTCCGAGGCGCGGATGCCGAGCTTGTTCTCCTTCTTGCCCGGACGGAAGCCTTCCATCCCCTTGTCGAGCACGAAGGCCGAGATGTTGTGGCCGCGCTTGCCCGTGGGATCGGTCACCGCGAAGACCACGCAGATGTCCCCCACGCTGCCGTGGGTGGTGAAGGTCTTGGAACCGTTGAGAATCCAGCCGCCATCCGCCCGCTCGGCGCGGGTGCGGGTGCCGGCCGCGTCCGAGCCGGCGTTGGGCTCGGTGAGGCTCCAGGCGCCGATCTTCTCGCCCCTGGCCAGCGGCACCAGCCAGCGCCGCCGCTGCTCCTCGTCGCCGAACTTGTAGATGTGGTTCGAGCAGAGCGAGTTGTGGGCCGCGACGCTGATGCCCACCGAGGGGTCCACCCGCGACAGCTCGGTGACGACGATCACGTATTCGATGTAGCCGAGCCCCGCGCCGCCGTACTCCTCGGGGAAGATGACGCCGAGGAAGCCGAGCTCCCCCGCCTTCCGCATCACCTCGCGGGGGAACTTCTGGCTCTCGTCGGTCTCCTCGACGATCGGATCGACCTCGCGGCGGGCGAACTCCCGCGCGGTCTCCTGGATGGCGCGCTGCTCGTCGTTCAGGGAAAAGTCCACGGTCTGTCTCCTCTCGCCCTCAGGAAGGGCCGGGCGATGCTATCGCGCCCCCTGGAGGGTTCGCAACGCGGCGGGCTCAATCGTCCATGGCCCGCTTCTTGCTCTGCTCTGGAGAGCAGTCGAACGCAGTCTAGTTTCTCTTACTGAAATCCAGAGGTGAAACCCTATGAGAACGACACGCTTCGTGCTCCTGGCCCTGCTCCTGGGCAGCTTCGCCGGGGCCGCTCTCGCCCAGACCTCGGTCTCGGCGGGCATCCACGTCGGCCCTTCGGGACGGGCCTCGGTGGACATTGGATTCTTCTACGACGACCTCGCCCCCTACGGCAACTGGATCGAGCGGCCGAGCTATGGCTGGGTGTGGACGCCGCGCTCGATCTCCACGGGCTGGCGCCCCTACCAAGCCGGCCACTGGGTGTGGACCGACCTGGGATGGACCTGGGTCTCGGACGAGCCCTACGGCTGGGCGACCTATCACTATGGCCGCTGGTACGCCGACCCGGAGCTCGGCTGGGTCTGGGTCCCGGGCGACCAGTGGGGCCCCGCCTGGGTCTCCTGGCAGGAGGGCACCGACTACATCGGCTGGGCCCCGCTGCCGCCGTCCGTGACCGTCAGCTACGGCGGCGTCCTCTCGGTGTCGCTCGCCCCGGCGGCCTACGTCTTCGTGCCCGAGCGCTACTTCCTGGCGCCGCGGATCACCACCTACGTCGTGCCACAGGACCGGGTGGTGAGCGTCTACCGGGAGACCCGCAACATCACCGTCTACCGGCAGGTCAACAACTACGTCTACAACACGGGCGTGCCGGTGGACCGCATCCAGCGGGTGGTCGGTCGGCCGGTGCAGCGCTACCAGATCGCGGACGCCAGATCGGCTCAGGGCACGCGGGTGCAGGGCAATCAGGTGACGATCTTCCGTCCCCAGGTGCAGAAGGCCAACGTCCCGCCGCCCCCGCAACGGCCGGCCGCCCGGAAGGCGGTGGTGGACGCGGCACAATTCCAGCAGCGCCACCCCGAGCGCGTCCGGTCGACGAGCGGCCTGTCGGGCAAGCCGGCCACGCTCGCCCGCACCGGGCAGCAACAGACCGGCCAGACGCCGCCGGCCAGCGAAGGGCATCCCACGGCCCAGGAGCATCCGCGGAACCGTGGCAAGGGCCAGCAGGAGCCGGAAATGACCCCTCCCGGCCACCAGCGCCAGGTCCAGCCGCCGCCCCCGGGTCAGACCGAGCACCAGCACCCGCCCAAGCAGCAGCAACCGCCACAGGTGCAGGAGAAGGAGAAGCGGCAGGAGCACAATCCGCCGCCACCGCAGCACCCGCCGCACCAGGTGGAGCCTCAGCAGCACCACCAGCAGCCTCCCCCTCCCCCGCCGCACCCCCGTCCTCCAGAGGGGTCCCGCCCCTCGATACCCTCGGGGAAAAGGAGTTGGCATAGCTCTTGCCCTATATATTTCCGTAACCGCGCCGCTGATTCCTCAACAAGCCAAAAACAAGGCGCGGAAATCAAGAAAACGGCGAGGTGCCATCATGAAAACCACACGCAATGTACTCTTCGCCTTGCTCCTCCTGGGCAGCGTCGCCGGCGTGGCCTCGGCCTCGACGTCGGTTGCGGCGGGGATCCACATCGGCCCCTCCGGGCACACCTCCGTGGATCTCGGCTTCTTCTACGACAACCTGGCCCCCTACGGGAACTGGGTCCAGCGCCCCAGCTACGGCTGGGTCTGGACGCCGGCCGCGGTCGCCACGAGCTGGCATCCCTATGAATACGGCCACTGGGTCTGGACCGACCAGGGGTGGGTCTGGATCAGCGACGAGCCCTACGGCTGGGCCACCTACCACTACGGGCGCTGGTATGACGACCCCGACATCGGCTGGGCCTGGGTGCCCGGCGACGAGTGGGGTCCCTCCTGGGTCTCCTGGCAGGCGGGCGCCGATTACGTCGGCTTTCCTGTCGCCCCGCATCGCCAGCTACGCGGTGCCGTATGCGCGGGTCAACACCTTCTGGGGCCAGACCCGCAACTTCACCAACTACCGCTTCAGCGGCGGCCGGGTCTTCAACCAGGGGATCCCCGTCGACCAGGTCCAGCGCTTCGCCGGCCGCCGGGTGCCGCAGTACCAGGTGGCGGACCTCGGCGGCACCGATTTCAAGCGGTTCCGCGGCGGCGCCCACATCCAGGGCAACCGGCTGGCGATCTTCCGGCCGCAGGTGCAGAAGGCGGCCCGCGTGGCACCGCCCATCCAGCGACCGGCGGCCCGAAGGGCGGTGGTGAGCGCGGCCCAGTTCAAGGCGGCCCATCCGCAGCGCGTCGCCCTGGCCCAGCGGCAGCAGACTCTGGCCCGCCAGGAACGCCAGCAGATTCGGCAGCAGAGAGCCGAGACGCGCGGCGGAGCGCCGGCCCTCAATACTCGCAATACTCGCAACAAGGCCCTCCAACAGCGGCAGGCGCAGAACCTGCGCCAGCAGGAGAAGCTCCAGCAACGCCAGACCCGCGTCGATCAGAAGCAGGCCCGCGTCGACAACCAGAGGGTCCGGGTGAATCAGGCCCAGCAGCGCCAGGCGCAGAGCTTCCGCCAACAGCAGAAGGTCCAACAGCGCCAGGCCCGGATCGATCAACGGCAGGCCCGCGTCGACCGCCAGCGGGTCCAGATCGACCGCGCCCAGCAGCGGCAGGCTCAGGCCGCCCGGCAGCAGCAGAAGGCCGCGGCCCAGCAGCAGCGGCAGGCCCGCGCTGAGCGGCAGCAGTTCCAGGCCGCCCGGCAGCAGCAACGGCCCCCTGAGCGTGCCCAGCAGCGGCAGGGCCGGCAGCAGCAAAGGCCCCCTGAGCGGGCCCAGCAGCGGCAGGCCATGCAGCAGCAACGGGCCGCGCAGCGCCAGGGCGGTGGCGGCGGCGGTCGTGGGCAGGGCGGCCATGGACCGGCCCAGGGCGGCAACGGTGGCCATCACGGCCACAACAGGCCTCCGGGCCAGTAAGGGCCCTTGAACGCCTCTTCCGAGAGCCCGGCATTGCGCCGGGCTCTTTTCGTTGCCTCCATATCTTTGCCCCGCCCTGGAAGGGCGGCCACCGTCCCCCCACTCACCGAAAACGTCCTCTCCAGAGGTCGATTTTCCATCGTCTCCCCAGGGGAAGGGCCTGGCACAGCCATTGCGTTATACAGGGTTGGGTGATCCGCGCGGGAATCTGAGCAAAGGTATGGCAACCGGCCCGGTATTACCCCACAATAGGGAAAACCACGAGGTAACACTTCATGAAAACCACACGCAACGTTCTTTGTGCCCTCCTCCTCCTGAGCGCCATCCCCATGGCGGCCTCGGCCCAACTCTCCGTCGGCGGTGGGGTCAGCGTCGGGTCCCACGGGCACGCCTCGGTGGACCTGGGCTTCTTCTACGACAGCCTGGCTCCTTACGGGAACTGGATCCAGCGCCCGAGCTACGGCTGGGTCTGGACACCGCGCG
>QHVW01000021.1 GCA_003223675.1 Acidobacteriota bacterium | reverse complement strand
TCCTCGAGGCCGTGATCGATCGCGAGGGGTGCGTCCGCAAGGCCAGCGTCCTCAAGGGGCTCCCCTTCAAACTGGAGGATGCCGCCGTCGCCGCCGTTCGCTACTGGAGCTTCGAGCCCTCGACTCTCGCGGGCAGGCCGGTCAAGGTGTATTACGTCCTGACCGTCAATTTCGAATGACCGCTCGGCGAAAGACTCCCGAAAGCCGGTTGAGATACTCCTCTGGCGGATGCCTGCTCTCCCTCCCGTGAAGCGACTCCAGATACCAGCCGGCCAGCATGCAAAGCTCGTAGAGATGGACCTGCTCTCTCCGGATCTCTGAGCCGTAGGCGGTATAAGCCTCCAGGAGTCGATCGAGTCCACTTTCGATCTGGAAAGGCTTCCGGACGCCTCGCGTGACGATCGCCAGGTCGTACGCGGGATCGCCGAGTCGGGCTCGTTCCCAATCGATGAGCCCCGGCGGCTCGCCAAGAGCGAGCAGGATGTTCTGGCCGAGGAGGTCGCCATGGATGAGAACGGACGGCTCAGCGGGCGGAAGGTTTTCCAGAGCCCAGGCATGAATGTCCCTCAGGAGCGGCTCCGGACGATCTTCCAACTGGGCGAGCTCAGCGAGAGCGTGGTCCTTGCGTGTCTTGAAGCCCGGCGTCGTCCAGCCGGGATTTTCCGGGATCGAGAGAGCGGTGGCATCCAAGACGTGCACAGAGGCCGCGACCTGTGCCACGACAGCCCAGGGTCGCAGTCTCACCTGTCGTCCAGCGCGAAGATCGAGAGGCACTCCGTGGACGACGGTTTCGATGATCGCGGGCCGTTCGCCATCGGAGAGCAGGCCGAGGATCTTGGGAATCCTCAGCGGCAGGTCCAGTGAGGCAAGGTAGGTGAGAAGCCGGGCCTCGAATCGGACCCGATCATCGAAGGACCGGTCGGCATCCCGACGAGTCAGCAGAACGGCATAGTTGTCGCTGAGGCCTCCAGGATCGGGTCTCACTTCCACGTTTGCGATGAAGGCCTTTCTGCAAAGGCCGTCGCCGAGGAACTTGACCCGGCCGATGTCGACGCTGGCCGTCCTGCCGGCCCGGCGCCCGAGGAGGTCGTGCCTGGCGCGAGCCCACTCGGCCCCACGGGCCTCTGCATCGATCGCGTTGCTCTCGCGGAATTCGTCCAGGGTCAGGCCGTAGGGAGTGCCGCCCTCCGTGAAGCCGGCGGCCCAGATGAGCTCTCCTCCCCATTCGACCCACTCCTCTCCCTCGGCTTCGGGCTCGCTCTCCGTGCGGGCTGTCTTCGCGATGGGCCGGTGGGTGGGGGCCGGTTGGCGCTTCTTCCGGGATTTCCTGCGCATCGAGACGGAAGATTACAGGATCGCCGATCTCGAGGACGCGTCTGCCTTGGATCGCGACGCCCGGCGGTAGGTGAGGATCGAAGCCGTCTTCCCGCCGCGGAGACGTCCCTTGCGCCAGGCGAAGCCTGGGAAGGGAGGAGGGAATATGCAGTAGACAGAACCCGAAACCCTTCGTAGTGGACCCAGTAGGTCCGAATCCTACCCGGCAAGGGTTAGCCACCCACCGGAAGCGAGTCTTGCGTGGTGTCGGGGTAACCCGGTGCTGCGAAGCGTAGACAGCGAGCGTGCAGGCCGTGGTAATCAGCCTCGAGAGACCCAATCGGGGAGCCGACGTCGTGGGATGAACGGAAGGCAATATCTCTGGCGCCGTATGGCTTGGCGTTGGAGGTCCCCCGGGGTATCAGCCCAGGGCATGTACACAAGGGGGTCGCCCAGGAACCTGGGAGAACCCTGAGATCTCCGTGGTCGAGTCCCGGCTGGGCTCCGGGAGACCAATCGTCCAGGCCCACAGCAGAGGTTGCGCCCGCAGCCTGTGGGAGCGAATGAGCGGGCGTAGCCACGGTACCGCCAAGCGAAGGAAACGAAGCGCGGCGGGATGGACTCAGGGCGTCGTAGCACCTCAACAGTACCGGGGAAGCGGGGGAACCATCCCGAGGGACCCCGTGGAGGGAAAAGGGGTGTCGGGTCACGGACTCGTTGGAGGGAAAGATGACAGGGTCGCCGAACCTTGAGACCGTCTCAACGCGACTTCAACGGATAGCACAACTGGCGAGGGAAGATCCGAAGCGGGCCTTCTTGAGCCTGGCTCACCACATCGACATTGACTTTCTGCGCGAAGCCTACCGCCGGACGCGTAAAGATGGTGCCCCGGGGGTGGATGGTCAGACGGCGGCGGATTACGAGGAGACCCTGGAAGCAAATCTCCAGAGCCTGCTGTACCGCTTCAAATCGGGCCGCTACCAAGCGCCGCCGGTTCGTCGGGCCTACGTCCCGAAAGGGAGTGACCCGACGAAGAAGCGGCCGATCGGGATACCGACCTTCGAAGACAAGATCCTTCAGAGGGCGGTGGCGATGGTACTGGAAGCCGTGTATGAGCAGGACTTCTTGGACTGCTCCTACGGCTTCCGGCCGGAGCGATCGGCGCATCAGGCGATCAGGAAGCTGTGGGAAGTCCTCATGTCGCTGGGAGGAGGCTGGGTGCTGGAGGCTGACATCCAGAGTTTCTACGACGATCTAGATCGCAGTCAGCTAAGGAGCTTCCTGGACCAGAGGGTGCGCGATGGGGTGATCCGCCGCGCCCTCGACAAGTGGCTGAAGGCGGGGGTGATGGAGGGAGGAACCCTCAGCCATCCGACCACCGGAACACCGCAGGGCGGAGTCATTTCTCCGCTGCTGTCGAACATCTATCTTCATGAGGTGCTGGACACGTGGTTTGAGGCGGTGGTGAAGCCCCGGTTGCAAGGGGCAGCGTTTCTGATCCGCTTTGCCGATGACTTTGTGCTGGTGTTCCAATTGGAGAGCGATGCTCGGCGGATGCTGGAGGTGCTGCCGAAGCGATTCGGCAAGTACGGCTTGAGCCTCCACCCCGACAAGACTCGTTTGGTGCGTTTCGAACGGCCCGGTCCGGCAGACGGGTCCGGAAGAACGCAGCCCCACGAGCAGCCGAGGAGTTTCGACTTTCTCGGCTTCACCCATTTCTGGGAAAGGTCTCGGCGGGGCCGCTGGATGGTCAAGCGCAAGACGGCTTCGGACCGGATTACCCGGTTCTTGCGGCAAATCAACGAGTGGTGTCGAGGCAACCGGCATGCACCCCTAGACTGGCAGCATGCACAACTTCTCAGCAAGCTGCGGGGGCACAGCGGATACTACGGGATCACCGGGAACTCGCTGTCTCTGAGCAGCGTGCATCAAAGGGTCAAGCTGATCTGGCGCAAGTGGCTCAGTCGCCGCTCGCGAAAGCCCAGCATGCCCTGGAAGCTGTTTCAGCCTCTCTTGA
>QHVW01000020.1 GCA_003223675.1 Acidobacteriota bacterium | reverse complement strand
GCGATGGGAGCCAGCGAATTGTTGAGCTCGTGCGAGAGGGTGCGGATGGCCCGCTTCCAGACGTCCACCTCCTGGCGCCGCAGCTCCGGGGTGAGCCGCTTGACCAGGGTGAGGTCGTGCCGCCGGCCGTTCAGCTCGAAGACCCGGCGGGCCACGTGGAAGACCTCCTCCTCGCCCCCCTGGTCGAGCGAGAAGAGTGAGTCCCGGCCGCTCGCCAGCGCCTCCCGCAGCCCCTCGGGGCACTCGGCCAGGATCTCGGCGAAGGACCGCCCCTCGTAGCGGCCGCGGGTGAAGAACAGCTCGCGGGCGGCGCGGTTGACGAAGACGATGCGGTCCCGCGCGTCGGTCAAGACGATGGCGGTGGGCGTGGCCTCGAAGACCGTCTCGAGGAGCATCTCGCGCTGGATCAGGGCGCTCCGCTCGTCGCGCAGCACGTCCCCCACGGCGTTGTAGAGCTCGACCAGCTCCCCCAGCTCGTCGCCGCGATCGACGGCCAGGTTCAGGCTGAAGTCGTGATCCCGATATCCTTGAACCCCGTCGCGCAGCGCTCCCAGGACCCGCGTGGCGGGCAGGAGCGCCCGGTCGAGGCACCACCACCCCACCGGCAGCCCGAAGCCGATCGCCACCAGCAGGACCGCCCAGGGGGAAGGAAACCACCAGGCGGTGGCCGCGCAGAGGGCGATCACGGCGGTCAACCCGGCCAGAAAGGCCAGGCGGACGCGAGCGGCGAAACGGAGGGGCTTCATCCGCCCGGAAGGCTAACGCGCCTTCCAGGGGATGTCGATGACCGCCCGCTCAGAGGCCCGGTCCCCCGCCTGGCTGAAGGTATGGACCTGTCCGGACCTCTCCCGGTGATAGGTGAGCTCCACGCGGTACTGCCCCTCGATCAGCGGCACGGGACCGCCGAGCGGCAGGAGGACGAGCCCCGTTCCGTCCGCGCGCCGGATCACCTTGGGATTGGCGAACGCGCCGTGCTCGGCCGGCGGCACGAAGGTCCGCCGGTGTCCCGGGCCTGCCGGCGCCACGACGCGCAGCTCCGCGCCTCCGGAAGGGAAACGCAACCGGCCCGTCTCCCCGAGGGGAGCGGCGAAGCGGCGCTCGAGGCCGGCTTCGGAGGGCGCCGCCGCGGCCCCGGCTCCGGCACTGATGCGCACGCGGGTCCCCGCCGGCAGTCGGTCCTCGCCGCCGAAGGCGTACCAGGGCGTCCACTCCGGCTCCGCCACGCGGACCTCGGTGAAGCGCACGTCCGGGCTGCCGTCGGCGAAAAGACCCACCCGGCCCGCGGGGAGGTCGGCGTCCTCCAGACGAAACAGCTCCTGCCCCTCCAGGAAGCCGACGAGGTGTTGGCCCACCACGTCGAAGGTGAGGAGGATCTCCCGGCCCGGCGGCAGGCCCCCCCGCCCCTGCCAGAGGACGGTCTCTTTCCCCTGGACCCTCTTGACCAGCCACCGGCCCAGGGCGTCGCTGGCGAACCGGAAGCCGTTGTCCGCGTCGAGGTACCGGAACACGACTCCGGCGACCCCGGCCGTGCCGCGGCGCAGGCGCACGGTCAGCCGGTAGTCGGCCGCGGCGGCGTCTCCCGTCAAGGCGAGGTGAGGGGAGGCAGGATTGGCGCCGGCCGGGCGCAGCGCTCCCCCTTCGGCGACCCAGCCATCCGGCTGCGGCTTCGCCTGGGCGTCCAGGAAGCTCCAGCGGTCCGGAGCCAGGCTGTCGAACGATTCGTCCAGCCGCCAGCCCGCGAAGGCCAGACTGGCCGGGAACACCCGCACCTGGGAGAAGTGGGCGTCGGAATTGTTCCGCGAGTAGAGGCCGATGAAGCCCGAGGGGATGTCCCCATCCGTCACCGCGAACAGGGGGACACCGTCCAGATAGCCTCGCAGCGAGCTGCCCACGGCCACCACCGTGACCTCGTGAGTCTGGTCCGGCGCGTAGGCGCCGCCGTCCTGCCACAGCACCGTGAGCTGGCCATTCACCCGTTTGACGAGCCGGCGGTAGGGCCCCGGCGCGGAATTCATCGAGAACCGGTAGTAATTCTTGAGGTCACGCCCCCGGAAGACCAGGCCCAGGGCGCCGCCGCTCGGGCAACGGAGACGGGCGCTGTAGACGACGTCCTTCCACCCCCCTTCGCCGGCGTAGGCGTAGGTGCCGGGGTACGTGGGTCCTGCTCCCTGCTGCACGAAGCTGCGCAGGATCGCCTCTCCCCCGGCGGCCGCCAGCGAAGAGGGCTGCGTCCCGGGCGCCTCGTCGATCCGAGTCCAGCCGGTGAGATCGCCCGCGGCGAACCGGTCGCGCAAAAGGGCCAGGGCATCCAGCGACGGCCGGCGCACCTCGATGGCCTCGAACCGCGCGTCGGGATTGCCGGCGCAGTAGAGGCCCACCGGGCCGGCGGCGTGGGTGGCGTCCGTCACCTGGAAGAGCCGGTCGCCTCC
>QHVW01000019.1 GCA_003223675.1 Acidobacteriota bacterium | reverse complement strand
TCGGTTATAGGGAGTATAGAGCGGCGTCTCGCAGTTTTGCGGGTTCCAACCGGCCGGACAACCGCTGTTCATTTCGTAACCGGTGACGGTGGCCAGGATGGGCATGCCGTCGTGGATCGGCGCCTCGAGGGTGACGTCGCCCGGCGGGACGGCTGCCGGCGCAGAGTTGCGCGCGGCGGGGAGCAGGAGGGCGGCGAGCAGGAATGGCTTCGCGGAGAAGATCCATGATTTCGACGACGGCATGGCAGAACCTCCAAGGACAGTGCTGGATAGGCGTCCCCCCTTCGGGGCAACTGGCGAGGTCGTCCATTGCGGACGGCTCGATTCCTTAGAGATTTACATCAAGATCTGTGCCATGCATGCCTGCCCATGGCCAGTGGCCAAGGGGTTCGCCCGACCCGGAGGGATTCGGGCGTCGCGGGCTCCTCGAAAAGGCTCTGGCCGCGAGCCATCCCTCCCCACTTCTACATTATGCCGGCCACGGGGGCTTGCGGCAAGCCCCGGGGCTTGCCGCATAGTCCCCGGCTGCAAGCGAGAAACGCCGGAACGGGAGGATCGAAAATGCACGACGGAGCGATGACAAAGCATGCGGTAGGGATCGCTGGAGGAGGTCCGACGACGGAACGAGGTGAACCGATGCGTGCGTATGTGCTTGGCTTCCAGGAGGTCGACCGAACCGACGTCGGGGTGGTCGGGGGGAAAGGCGCGAGCCTGGGGGAGCTTTCCAGGCTCGAAGGGGTCCGCGTGCCGGATGGCTTCTGCGTCTCGACCGCAGCCTTCAAGCGGGTCCTGGGCGCGGCGCCGGCGATCGGCGGTTTGCTCGACCGGTTGGCGCTGCTGAAGGTGGAAGACCGCGAGGCGATCCGGGAGCTTGCCGCGGCGATCCGCGGGATCATCGAAGGGATCGCCATCCCTGAAGACGTCCAGGAAGCGATCATCCGCTTCCTCGCCAGGCTCGGGGAGCGAGAGGCCTACGCCGTGCGGTCCAGCGCGACGGCGGAGGATCTGCCGACGGCTTCCTTCGCGGGCCAGCAGGATACGTACCTGAACGTCATCGGCAAGCCGGCGATCCTGAAGCACATCAGCCGGTGCTGGGCCTCGCTCTTCACCGAGCGGGCGGTCACCTACCGCCTCCAGCGCGGCTTCGACCATCGCAAGGTCCACATGGCGGTGGTGGTGCAGAAGATGCTCCTCCCGCAGGCGGCGGGCATTTTGTTCACGGCCGATCCCGTCACAGGGAACCGGAAGGTGGCATCGATCGAGGCTGGCTTCGGCCTGGGCGAGGCCCTGGTCTCCGGCAGGTTGAGCTCCGATGGCTACAAGGTGCGGGACGGCCAGGTCATCGAGAAGGCGATCCGGCAGGACCGGCAAGTGCTGACGGATGCGCAGATCGTGCGGCTCGCGCGTCTGGGCCGGCGGATCGAAGGGCATTTCGGCCAGCCTCAGGACATCGAATGGTGCCTGGTCGAGGACGACTTCCACATCGTCCAGAGCCGGCCGATCACGACCCTGTACCCCATCCCTGAAGCCGAGGATCAAGGCAACCACGTCTATGTCTCCGTCGGCCATCAGCAGATGATGACCGACCCCATGAAGCCCTTGGGGCTGTCCTTGTTCCAGACGGGACACATGGTTGCAGCGGGCGGCAGGTTGTTCGTCGACATCACGAAGCAACTGGCTTCGCCGGCCAGCCGGGACGTGCTCCTGAATGTTCTGGGCCGCGATCCGCTGATCAAGGACGCACTGACGACCCTCATCGAGCGCGATTTTATCGAATCATTCATCGCATCATCGCCCCATGATGCGAACGCTCCGGAAGCTCCGGGTCCCGATCAAAGCAAGCGAGTCCTGGCGCCCGCGGGCTTCCAGGCGCAAATCGAGGACGATCCGGCGATCGTCGCGGACCTGATCGCGCGCAGCCAGGCGTCGATCGAAGCGCTGAAGCGGAACGTCCGGACGAAATCCGGAACGGATCTCCTGGATTTCATCCTGGAAGACAACCGGCTCTTGAAGCAGAGCCTGACCGAGCCGCGGAGCTTCGCCGCGATCATGGCCGGCATGAGCGCCGCGACATGGATCAACGAGCAAATGATGGCGTGGTTGGGCGAGAAGAACGCCGCGGACACGCTCGCGCAGTCCGCGCCGAACAACGTCACCTCGGAAATGGGGCTGGCGCTCCTCGACGTCGCGGACGTGATCCGTCCGCATCCGGAGGTGGTTGCTTACCTCCAACAGGCCAAGGATGACGGCTTCCTGGAGGGCCTGCTCCCGTTGGCAGGGGGACCGGAAGCCCACGACGCCATCCGCGCGTATCTCGACAAGTACGGCATGCGATGCGCCGGGGAAATCGATGTGACCAGGACGCGTTGGAGTGAAGCACCCACGACCCTGGTTCCGTTGATCCTCAGCAATATCAAGAATTTCGAGCCGGGAGCCGCCAGCCGGAAGCTCGAGCAAGGGCGGCGGGAGGCCGCGAAGAAGGAACAGGAGCTGCTGGAACGCCTGAAGCAATTGCCGGATGGCCCGCAGAAGGCCGAGGAAACGCGACAGATGATCAGCCGGCTGCGGACCTTCATGGGCTACCGTGAGTATCCCAAATACGGCATCGTCAACCGCTACTTCCTCTACAAGCAAGCCCTCCTCGAAGAAGCCGGGCGGCTCGTGCGGGCCAACGTGCTCCAGAGCCAGGAAGACATCTACTATCTCACGTTCCAGGAGCTCCGCGAGGTCGTGCGCACCCACAAGCTGGACGACCAGATCGTCAGCCAGCGGAAGGCCGAGCACGAGCGCCACTGGAAGCTGACGCCACCGCGGATCCTCACCTCCGATGGGGAAATCGTCGCCGGTGCGTACAAGCGAGCCGATCTCCCCGCCGGCGCCCTGGTCGGTCTGGCCGTCTCCGCGGGCGTCGTCGAGGGACGGGCCCGCGTTCTCTCGGCCATGGCCGATGCCGGGCTGGAAGCGGGGGATATCCTGGTCACCGCCTTCACGGACCCGAGCTGGACGCCCCTGTTCGTGTCCATCAAGGGCCTGGTAACTGAGGTGGGTGGGCTGATGACCCATGGCGCGGTGATCGCCCGGGAATACGGCTTGCCAGCGGTCGTCGGCGTGGAGAACGCCACCCGGTTGATCAAGGATGGGCAGCGCATCCGCGTGCATGGAACCGACGGAACCGTGGAGATCCTGGCATGAGGCCGAAGGTCGCCGCCTCGTCACGTCCGACCAGCCCGACCAGGCGTGCGATCTCGCGAGCGAGATTCGATGCTATAGTCGGCAAAGGCGTGCCGCAACGACGCGATCGGATGACCGCCAACCTATGACCACGCGGACAGGGTCCAGCCGCTCAACAGGTTGGGCTGGGTGCCGTCGTTTGATGGACCTGCCGGCAACGTCTGCTCTCGGGTGAGCCGTCAGCGGCTCCTGGATCACCTACGACGGAGACATCCGCGTCGGCGCAAGGCTAAGGTTGGTCCGGACACGGCAGGCGCGAGCTGGCC
>QHVW01000018.1 GCA_003223675.1 Acidobacteriota bacterium | reverse complement strand
AAGGCCGCGGAGCTCTTGCAGAAGAAGCCGGCGGGGAGAGGGTTCTGGCCGAAGTCGATGTAGGTGCTCCCATCGCCCCGGGTGGTGAAGACATCGATACCGCGCTGGATCGTGGTCTCCCCGGCAAGCAGCGGGAGACCGGCCACGATTGAAGCCACGAGCATCAGAAGAACGATTCTCTTCCTCATGCGAACCTCCTTGTCCATAAGGACAGTAAGCGCCGGAGCACCATATCCGCGATGCGGCGGCGCGACGAGCCATTCACCTGGATCCCGGCCAAGATCAGAAACAGTGCAGACCTACCTACAGTGAATGGTGTTTTCTAAGCGCTTAAGCGAGCCTTTGGTAGAATCAACGCTGGAAGCCTGCCGGCCTCACTCCTCCGTATACGCCTGACCGCCCTGATACAGGTCGATCCGCTTCCGGAACAGCTCCTCGGCGGCCTGCTGGTCCTCGTCGGAGAGGCCGGCTTCCTTCTCCAGCAGGGAGAACGCCTCCGTCTCGGTGTCGGCGGCCTTCTTGAACTGGCCGTCGCGGGCCAGGGCGGCCGCCAGGGTGTCCAGCGTCAGATAATCGTGGAGCTGGGCCACCGCTTTCTCGGCGTAGTCCACCGCCTTCTTGCCGTCCTGGAATCGCGGGTCCTTGGCGGTGGCGTAATTCCAGGCGAGGCTGTATTGGCCGGAGAGGAGCCCGGCGTCGGCCGCCTCCTTCAGCGCCGCCATGCCCTGCTCGGAATCCCCCGCCTGGATCAGCGACATCCCCTTGGTATAGGCCGCCAAGGTCCCGTCGAGCTTCGAGCCCGCCCGCACCCAGGCCGATTGAGCCTGGCCTCCCTGCTTGAGCCACATCCGGTCGCCGTCGATCTCGGCCTGCAGCTCGGCATCCGCATCCGTGCCATAGCGGACCAGGAGGACGCCGCCGGGGCGCGCGCTCCAGGAGCAGAACCGCCGCTCCCCCCCTTCCAGGGACTTGCAGGAGCCGTCCGCGAGGAAGTCGGCGACGTCCTGGTTGTAGCCCCTCGGGCCCATGCCTTTCCAGGAGCCCACGAGCTCGCTGCCCGAGCTCCCGCAGGCCAGCAGGACGGCGGCGCCGAGGGCCAGGGCCGGGAGATACCAATGCCGGTGAGATTTTCCAAACATCACGAGCCCCTTTGAGATATTGGCTCACGCCTGCGCAGCAGGTCGAGCAGCTCGCGGCCGTCCAGCGCGGAGCCGTTGGCCGCGCGCGGGAAGGGGATCAGGTTGATCAGGCCTATGGCGATCCCGAACCCGATGAAGGTCCGCAGGAAGGTGTTCCAGAATCCGGACTCGCTGGCGGGCCAGCCCAGGACGTCGAGAGCCAGCGCGGCGGTCAGCAGGTTGGTCAGCGGACCGGCGGCCACCACCCAGAGGTCCTTCTCGCGGGTCCGCCGCACCGGGACATAGACGGCCATACCGCCGAAGAGCATTACCCAGGAGCGGCTCAGGGCGACGCGGGGCCGGGGACCGTCGACCTGGAGGAGCAGCGGCCCGGCGGACAGCCAGAGCGGCCGGTATCCCACCGCGCCGGAGGCGAAGAGGTGCCCGACCTCGTGGCAGACCACCTGGGCCAGCATCCCCAGCGGTAACATCAGGACCGCGAGGCTCCGCCAACCCTCCCGGGGCAGACCCGCGAGCACCAGCAGGCACAAGTAGGCCCCCAGCACGGCCAGCCCGTGCCATGATCTGAAGGCCTCGTGGAGCCGGCGCTCGGCGGCCTGCCAGAGCCGGCGGCTCCACTGCCGGCCCGTGATCCCACGCCCCAGGAGATCGACTCCATAGACGCCGCCCAACAACGCGATCGGGATCAGGGGCAGCATGCCGGCCCACTCGAAGGACCGCGCCGAACGCATTCCGAAGACGACCAGGGCCATCAGACCGAGCCCAAAGGCGGTAAAGAGGAGGCCGATCAGGATTGCGCTGATCCGTATCGGCACGGTGAGCTGCAAGTCCTCCGTGCTGGTGGTGAGAATGCTCGCTTTCTTCTCGCGTTCGGCCAGAGTGTACCGCCCGCGGTCGAAACGCAGGACGTACCTGGAACCAGGGTCGTGCTTCGGCGCCTTCATGCTCCACCTGAGACAAGAGATCTGTCCAGACGATATCACCCGAGATCCAGGCGAGGCAACGACTCGATGGCGCGCGCGAAGGCGGCGAGCGACCCCCGCAGGAGGACCGACAGCTCCGGGTCCGCGGCGATAGCGGCCGGATCGAAGGCCTTGCCGAGCAGCGGCACGGGGATCGAGGCCTCCTCGATGATCTGTCCGGACATCGTCCGGATGGTTTCCCGTAGCGACGCCTGTGCGTGCGTGGCCCGCGGCGAGGCGTTGAGGAGAGCGATCGGTTTATAAATGAATTCCTCTCCACCAACCAGCCAGTCCAGCAGGTTCTTCAACGCGCCCGGCACCCCGTGCGCGTACTCGGGGACCGCGAAGAGCAGGCCGCCGGCCTCTCGCACCCGGGTCCGCAGCTCGGTCACCGCGGGCGGCTCTGAGCCCTCCAGATCGGGATTGAAATGCGGCAGGCCCCCGAGGCCTCGATAAAGGTCGATCTCGACCCCCACCGGCGCCAGGAGGGCCGCGGCACGCAGGAGCGCGGTATTCGTGGAGGCGGCCCGCAGGCTGCCGGAGATGGCGAGGATTTTCATGGGAGCGCAGGGTACTACAATCCCCCGGTGCCGTTTTTTCCATCCCGGACACGGCGGCGGGGAGGCTCTATCATCCCGCCAGCTCGATCTCTATTGGATCAATCGATAGATCGCGATCCCTTCCTCCTCATAAACCTTGTCCATCCGCCGCTCCGGCCCGGACCCGAAGCGCTCCTCCCACCGCTCCGCGACCTTCGGGCGCACCGCCGTCGTCCCGGTGTGGAGCACGATGTGGGTGAAGCCCATCTGGCGCAGCAGGTCGAAGCCGTCGGCGTGCGGCACCAGCCGGATGTGATTGGCGAGGATCAGATAGCTGTCCGCCGTGTAGCCGCTGGTGCCGTTGGCGATCGGCTTCCAATGGATGGTGGCGGCGTAGAGGTAGCCGTTCTCCTGGGCGGCGTCGCCGAGAGGAAGCTCGATCAGGGCCTTGACGTCCGGCTGGTCCCGCAGCCAGAAGTACGCCCGCGGCATCTCCGCCTCGCGAGGCAGCCGCTCCCAGGCGATCCTCCGGGGCGCCAGCTCGACGGCGAGGAGGACCGCGAGCCCGGCGGCGAGCACCAGCCGCGCCCGGGGGCTGGAGAGGCGGCGCAGCAGGTGGTCCGCTCCCCGGGCGGCGAAATAGACCACGGCGAACGAGGTGAAGGCGTAAAAGCGCGCCGGCACGCGCATCCCTGAGAGGCCGGGGACGATTCCGGCCAGCGGCACGTAGACCGGAGCGAACGAGAGCGCGAAGCAGAGCAGGCCCGAGAGGGCGATCCCACGGGCCCAGGGGTCCACCGGCCCCTCGCG
>QHVW01000218.1 GCA_003223675.1 Acidobacteriota bacterium | reverse complement strand
GCGGATCTGCCGCGCCTTGGGCTCGTGGAAGGTGCTGGCGCCGACCGCCTCGTCGATCCGCTCAGGGGAGAGCCGGCTCATCGCCTCCGGGGTGCGGGCGAGCTTGAAGAGGCGCCGCGCGCAGACCAGGGTGGTCTCGTCCCGGGTGCGGATGGAGAGGATGCAGGCGATCAGGATCTCGAAAGCCGAGCCGAACCCCTCGTCCGCCAGCTCGAACAGCGCCGCCTTCGGAAACGGCCGGACCGCCTCGCCGATCCGCGCCATGGCGACGTCGATGTCGAAAGGTCGTTTGGTCATAATTCCCACTTCCCGCGCCGGGAGCTCTCCCGGGATCGCGAGGAGTGAGAATCATTTTACGTCAACTGGAGATCTACCGCCCCTCGCTCTTGAGGATGGCGGCGGTGCGCTCGGCCAGGGCGCCGATGGTGCGCGAGGGGTTCACCCCCAGGGCCTCCGGGATCACCGCGCCGTCGCAGACGTAGAGGTTGCGGTAGCCGAAGACCTCCCCCTTGTGGTCCACCACCCCGTGGTCGCGCGTGTCCGCCATGCCGCAGCCGCCCAGCGGGTGGGGCGTGACCAGCGAGTGCAGGAGCGTCCAGGTGGGCGGCACCACCGGCTTCCCGCCGGTGGCGTGGGAGAGCTTCAGGTGCATGTCGACGATGGCGTCGATCACCGCCTTGGAGCGGGTGACGTCCCAATTCAGGTGCAGCTTGCGCTCGCCGGAGAACGGCGCCGTCTCCAGCGTGAGCTGGCCGTTGGCGGCGTCCACTCCCTGCGCGAACCAGGGCATCACGTTGCGGAACGGCTCGACGCCGGTGAGTGCGTGGCGGATGGAGTCGATCACCAGCTTCGCCCGCGCGCCAGTGCCGACGCGGTCGTACTCCCGCGCGAAGTCGGCCAGCAGGTTGGGGAAGCCGCCGTCCTCGATCCAGAACGACTGCCCCTCCTGGCTGCGGTCGAGGAAGTCGATGGCGCAGGCGATGGTCGGCCCCACGGAGGGGTCGATATGGTCCTCGAGAGCGTAGAAGGCGGGGGTCAGGAAGTCGCCGTTGCTGCTCCAGTCGTGGCCCAGGAACGGGCTGATGTCGGGCAGGCTGCGCGTCACGTCGCGGCAGCGGAGCAGCAGCTCGGTCGAGCCGAGGGAGCCGGCCGCGACGATGACGATCCGCGCCGTCTGGCTGCCCGGCACCCGGCCGCCGTCCTTCAGTTGGTCGTAGGAGACGCGATAGCCGCCGTCGATCGGCTCGACGTTGCCCACCAGGTGGAGCTCGCGCACCTCGGCGCCGTGCTTCTCCGCCCACGGGATGTAGTTGCGGTCGAGCGTGTTCTTGGCGTAGACGTCGCAGCCGATGTCGCAGTTGCCCAGGTGCACGCAGGTCCCCTGCTCCACCCCCTGGGCGTTGGTGAACGTCTTGGATTTGCTCACGTTGTGGGGGTCGTCCTGCTGGTAGGTCCACTCCGGGTCGAACGTCACCGCCAGCTCCAGTTGCTTGAAGCGGTCGCCGAAGCCGAGCGCCTCCGCCCCCTTCTTCATCAGCCGCATGCGCTCGGTCCACTGGTTGGCGGGGACCGGCTGGACGTTCATGAATTTGGCCACCGTGTCGTAGTGGGGCTTGAGCTCGGCGTAGGTGATCTCTTTGGGCCAGCCGGCGTCGAAGGCCGCGACCGGCGCCTCGCAGGAGATGTTGGCGTAGATCAGCGAGCCGCCCCCCACGGCCGCGCCCTGCGCCACGCTCATGTGGGGGAAGATCCGCAGGTCGATCCAGCCGTTGTGCTTCTCCGGACGCTCGTCGTCCCAGACCCAGGCGTCCCCGGGCCGGCGGGGATAGGTGGTCTTGTCCCACCGCCGGCCCCGCTCCAGGATGAGCACCTTGTAGCCCGCCTCCGCCAGGCGGCAGCCGCTGATTGCGCCGCCGAATCCGCTGCCGATCACGATGACGTCGAAGTCCATGGCCGCCGTCCCTCCCAGGCTCGATTTTCAGATTTGTCGAGAAAAGTCTCGCACGCCCCGTGCGGCGGCGCAAGGACGGCCGTGCGATAGGATGCGCCCGCCCATGCTCCGCACCGTCTGCGCCACCCGCTACGTCACCCCTCTCCGCGAAGGCGGCTCGCTGCCCGCCATCGTGGAGGCGGACGACCTCGGGATGTACGTGCTCAAGTTCCGCGGCGCCGGGCAGGGGCCGCTGGCGCTGGTGGCCGAGCTCATCGCCGGCGAGATCGGCCGCGCTCTGGGCCTTCCCGTGCCCGAGCTCGTCTTCGTGGAGGTCGATCCGGCGCTCGGCCGCAACGAGGAGGACCCCGAGATCCGCGACCTGCTCAAGGCCAGCGTGGGGGTGAACCTGGGGCTCGACTACCTCCCCGGCTCGATCACCTTCGACGCCGCCGCCGGCGAGCCCGTTGATGCCGATCTCGCCGCGGCCACGGTCTGGTTCGACGCCTTCGTCACCAACGTCGACCGCACGCCGCGCAATCCCAATCTCCTGTGGTGGCACAAGGCGCTCTATCTGATCGATCACGGGGCCGCGCTCTATTTCCACCACAACTGGCAGGATCTGGACCGCATGGCCGTCAGCCGCTTCCCCGCCATCCGCGACCACGTGCTCCTCCCCTGGGCCGGGGACATCGAAGAGGCCAGCCGCCGCCTGCGACCGCTCTTGAGCGAGCCCCTGCTCACGGAGATCGTCGGGCAGATTCCGGAGGATTGGCTGACGCCCGAGCCCGGCGCCGACCCGGCGGAGCGGCGGGCGGGATACGTGGAATTCCTGACGCGGCGCCTGGAAGCGGCGCCGCTGTTTGAGGAGGAGGCGGCGCGTGCCCGCGCACAGCTCGTTTGACTACGCGATCGTCCGCGTGGTGCCCCGCGTCGAGCGCGGGGAATTCATCAACGCGGGGGTGATCCTCTTCTGCCTGGAGCGGGACTTCCTGGCGGCCCGCGTCGAGCTCGATGAGCCGCGCCTGCGCGCCCTCTGGCCCGCCACCGACGTCGACCTCGTCCGCCAGCACCTCCAGGCCATCCCCAGGATCTGCGCCGGCAGCCCTGACGCCGGCCCCATCGCCCGCCTCTCTCTCCGCGAGCGCTTCCACTGGCTGGTCGCCCCCCGCAGCACCATGGTGCAGGTCTCTCCGGTTCACGCCGGGCTGTGCGCGACGCCGGAGCTGGCGCTGGAGGAGCTGTTCCGGCAGATGGTGGCGGTGCCGGGTCAGGAGCCCAGCTCCAGCACGTAGATCGCGATCGTCTTCCCGTCCTGCCGGTTGAGCACGATCGCCGAGCCGTCGGGCGAGAGCTGCGCCCGGCCGTCCTGGAAGGGCGGCTTGGGATCGGTGATCTGGCGCCGGTTCTTGCCGTCGGCGTCCATCAGGTAGAGGGCGAAGGTGCCCGTCTCGTTGGAAGAGTAGAGGATCTTCTTGCCGTCCGGGGACCAGACCGGCCACCCCTCGGCCGCCTTGCTGTGCGTCAGGTTGACCCGGTTCTTGCCGTCGGAGTCCATGACGTAGACGTCGTCGTTCTTCGCGATCTCGCCCCCGAGCAGATAGACGATCTTCCGCCCGTCCGGCGAGAGCCGCGCGCAGGTCTCCTCGTCCTTCGTGTCGGTGAGGCGCCGGAGGCCGGTGCCGTCGGCCTGCACCTCGTAGACCTCGAAGTTGCTCGGGTCGTCCCGCATCGAATTGAACAGGAGCTTCTTGCCGTCCGGCTCCCAGTAGGGGTGGATGTCACGCGCCGGATGGTGCGAGAGGTTGCGCAGCCCCGAGCCGTCCATGCTCATCACATAGACGTCCTCGTCGCCGCCGCGGTCCGAGACGAAGGCGATCCGCGTGTTATCGGGTGACCAGTCCACGAAATTGTCGTTCCACTCGTCGTTCGTGATCCGCTGCTCGTTCTTGCCGTCACGGTCGATGATGTAGATCTGCCACTTGCCCGTGCGGTTCGACTGGAAGAGGATCCGCTTGCCGTCCTTGGACCAGCGTGGATAGGCGTTCTCGACCCCCTCCATCCGCAGCACCAGCCGGGGCTCATGGCCCTTCGGCGGCGCCGCCGGGGCCGCTCCCGCCTCGCTCCACGGCGCGGCCAGCAGACAGGCGAGGGTGAGGATCTTCGGGATGGGGCGTGCGGTCATGGTTTTCTCTCCGGGGGATTGGCGGTCCTCCCGAGGTACGGCGGGGGGAGGGGGGAAGTTGCGGCCGCCGGCTCAGTGATAGAGGTTCTTCCGCTCCCCCGCCGGCAACCCCGGCGCGGCGAAGTCGCCGTGCTCGCGGGCCCAGCTCAGCCGCTCGCGGATGCGCCCCCGCCACACGGTCTGCAACCGCGTGCCGTTCGGCCCGGACGCCAGCTCCTCCAGAAAGTCGCCGGGAACGTCCGCCAGCCAGTAGACCGTCCCGCCCGCGTGCTGGAACCTGATGCCCACCTTCCCCACCGGGGGGCGCTGGAGCTGGTCGGCCATCTCGGCCGCGGCGATCGTGGGCGCCAGCTCTCCGTGCTCGGCGATCTCGTAGCCCGGCGGCGGCGAGAGGAGCACCCCGGCCAGGCGGTCCGTGCGCCCGGTGCCCAGTTGGGAGACGAAGAACCATCCGAAGCCGGCGACCGCTCCGGCGATGACGAGGACGTAGAGCAGGACCTTGAGGGTCTTCATGGTGGATGACAGGATACCCCGGCGAGGAGGCAAGCCCATGAACCACGACGAGCAACAGATCCGGAAGCTGATGGACGAGTGGCGCCGGCGCACCCTGGAAGGCGACATCGAGGGGGTCCTCGCCCTGATGACCGACAACGCCGTCTTCCTCACCCCCGGCAACCCGCCCATGACCAGGAGCGACTTCGCCGCCGCCTCCCGGGGCTTCGCCGGCAAATTTCAGGTCGAGAGCACGCAGGAAATCAAGGACTTCCACGCCTCCGGAGACCTCGCCTACGCGTGGTCCCACATCTCCGTGGTCATGACCTCCGCGGAGACCGGAGCCCGGACCGAGCGCGCCGGCCACGTGCTCACCGTCTTCCGGAAATCCCCCTCGGGAGAATGGCTGCTGGCCCGGGATGCCAACCTGATAGCGGCGGATCAGGGCTGAGGATTCACGTCCGAGATCGCCCGCACGGCGTCTTCCGCGGTCTCCAGGCTGAAGCGGCCGAGATCGCAGAGGGCGCGGAAGGCGGTCACCACGCGGGGACAGAACTGGGTGCCGGCGCTGCCGAGGATCTCGGCGGCGGCCCGCTCGTGGGGTAGGCCCGACCGGTAGGGGCGGCTGGTGGTCATGGCGTCGTAGGTGTCCGCCACCGCGATGATGCGCGCGGCCAGCGGGATCTCGGGATCGGTGAGGCCGTCCGGATAGCCCTTGCCGTCCACCCGCTCGTGATGGCTGCGCACGCCGTGCAGCACCCAGGGGTTGGCGAGGTGGGAGACGATCGAGGCGCCGTCCGCGGCGTGCCGGCGCATGATCTCGACCTCGTCCGGCTCCAGCGGCGAGGGCTTGCCGAGGATGCGGTCGGGGATGGTGATCTTGCCCACGTCGTGCAGGGTGGCGGCGAGGCGCAGGTCGCGCAGCTCCTCGCGCGAGAGCCCCATCTGCCGGCCGAGCAGGACCGTGTAGGCCACCACCCGGCGGACGTGGCCGCCGGTGTAGGGGTCGCGCTTCTCCAGCGCCTCGGCGAGCGCGGTGACCGTGTGGAAGAACTGCCGCCGCTGCGCCGTCCACAGGCGAGCGTTCTGCAGCGCCGGCGCGAGGATGGCCGCGAACTGGCGCATGCGCCAGAGGTCCCCGGCGGTGAAGCGGTCGCGGCCCACCGGGTTGAGGAGCTGGACGACGCCGATGATCTTCCCCTGCGCGCGCAGGGGTACGGCGAGGATGGCGCGGGTCTGAAACTCGTCCGAGGCGTCCCCCTGCCAGCGCGGATCGGCGGCCACGTCGTTGACCACCTCGGCCTCGCCCGAGGCCGCGACGCTGCCCACGATCCCCGCGCCCAGAGGCACCCGCAGGTCACGGATGGCGCCCGCGGCGCTCCCCCGCACCACCCGGAAGAACAGCTCCTTGCGCTCCTCATCGAGCTCCCAGATCGAGCTGGTCTCGGCCCGGCAGACCTCCTCGGCGTTCTCTAGCGCCAGCTCCAGCACGGTCGCCAGCTCCAGCGTGCCGGAGAGCTTGACGCCGATGTCGAGCAGCGTCTCGTACTCAGCCAGCCGGCGGTCGGGCTCGAACGGCGGCCCGGCCGGAGGCGAATTGGATTCCGCGGCGATCATCTTTGTTCTCCCTCGTCTCCCCTGCCTCTAGGTGCTGAGCCCTTCCAGATCCCGCAGCAGCTCCGAGACGGCGCGGTAGCGCTGGTCGGGATCTTTCTTCAGGCATCTCAGGATGGCCGCCTCCAGCACCGGCGGGATCTCGCGCCAGCGGGCGCTCGGCGGCGCCGGCTCCTCCCGCAGGTGCTTGACCATGATGTCCATGGCCGTGGGGCCCTCGAACGGCAGGCCGCCGGCGAAGATCTCGTAGAGCACGATGCCGCAGGCGTAGATGTCGGACCGCGGATCGGCCTCCTTCCCCTGGAGGATCTCCGGCGGCAGGTACTGCGGCGTGCCCACGATGAAGCCGGCCTGAGTCTGCCCGGGAGCCATGCGGTCGATCGGCCGGGCGATGCCGAAGTCCATCAGCTTGGCGTTGCCGGTGGGCTCGAGGATCAGGTTCTCCGGCTTGATGTCGCGGTGGAGCACGCCCACCGCGTGGGCCGCGGCGAGCCCGGAGCAGAGCTGCTTGGCCAGGCGCAGCCCCGCCGAATAGGGGAGCCGCCGCGTCTGGTCGAGCATGTAGCGCAGGGTCACCCCGCGCACGTACTCCATCGAGATGTAGGGCACGCCGTCGATGTCGCCGAAGTCGTAGGTGCGCAGCACGTTGGGATGGGTGATCTTGCGCGCCAGCTTGAGCTCGCTCTTCAGGCGGTCGAGCTGGGAGCGGTCTCCCCAGAGGTCGCGCTTCAGCATCTTGAGGGCCACGAGATCGTCGAGCTCGCGGTCGCGCGCCTTGTAGACGATCCCCATGCCGCCGGCCCCCAGGACCGAGAGGATCTCGAAGCGCTGCCCCAGCAGTGCCCCCGGCGAGATGCCGGTGAGGGTGGCCACCCCCGCCGGGGTCAGCGTCTCGGCCTGCGCGGCCCGTTCACCCGTCAGATCCGAGGCCATCTGCGAGCCGATCACGTAGAGCGGCTGCGGCGTGATCACGCCCCGCCGCGGGGCCAGCCGGTAGCCGGCGGACTCGAAGGTCCCCTTGAGCTCCTCGTAGACCTCGCGCGACATCAGGATCTCGCCCGAGGTGGCCTCGCGGAGCAGGCTTTCGAGCTGCTGCACGGGGAGTCCCACCAGGGCGCGCTCGGCCCGCTCCCCCCAGGTGACCGGGCCGGTGACCGCCTTGCCGGACGCCAGCGCGATGGCCGGCAGCTCGACGCCCTGGACCACGGTCACGCCGTCGAGGATCCGCGAGGCCACCGCCAGCGCGCGGTTGCCCCGGCTCTCCCCCTCGAAGCGGGCGAGCACCCGGTGCCCCGCGACGGCCTCCACCTGGCCGCGCCCGCGGGCGATGGCGGAGGTGATCCGCTCGAGATCGGCCGCCAGCGTGGCCAGGGCCTCGCGCGGCTCGCCGGCCGCCGCGCGGGCGTACTGGCGCAGCTCGACGGCCAGCAGCAGCACCTCCCGCGTCTGCGCCTCGCCCAGGAGGACGCGGGCCGACGCCGGCTCCGGAAGGCTCCGGGAGAGATCGTTGACGTACTCTTCCATGTCCCGTTTTTCGCGCAGATCGGCCAGCAGCTCATGGAACGTATGGGCAAGCCGTCCCACCTCATCGTTGCGGTCGGAATCGATCTTCTGGTCGTAATCCCCCTGCCGGGCGGCCTCGGCGGCGTCGGCGAGCTGGCGCACCGGACGCATGGCCCGGCGGGCGAAGGCGAAGGAGAGGAACGGCGCGAGGAGCACGGCGGCGAGGCCGGTGCCCAGCAGGACGTTCTGGATCTGCCGGTAGCTGGCGAGCTCCTTCTTCAGCGAGGCGAGCGCCACCGTCTCTCCCACCGGCGTGCCGTCGGCATCGCGCAGGGGGGAGGCGACCGCGATCCACGGCTCGTCGTCGAGCGACAGCTCGGTCCGCGGCACCGCCTGGCCGGCGCGCATGGCGGCACCCATGCGGTCCCGGCCCCCCTTCATCATCGTGGAGAGGCTGCGGGCGGTCGACGGCGGCAGCGTGGTGGCGACGATCTTCGGCCCCTGCGGCCCCGCGACGACGAAGGCGATGTCGGCGCCGCTGACGTCACGCACCTCCTTGACCCCCTCGGCCTGATCGTTGATCTGGAAGCCGGTGATCAACGAGCCGAACGGGGTGAAGTCCTTCACCAGCGGCACCGCCACCGCGTAATAGAGGCGGTCCCCCTCGCGCCAGACGCCGCGGCTCTCCCGGTTGTCCGCCGCCAGGGCCGCCGCCACCAGCGGCCGCTTCGAGAGGTCCTCCCCCGCTCCCTCGGAACGGTCGGTGCGGGCGACCACCCGCCCCTGGGGATCGAGCACGATGGCGAAGTCAAACCCGAGGTCGCTCTGCCGCGTGGTGAGCAGGTCGAGGATGGAGCGGGTGTCGCGGGTGTTGGCCGCCTCGGAGAGATAGACGCTGATGTTGGCGTCCGCCGCGAACAGGCGGGAGATGAGCAGGAGCTGCCGGTAGCGCTGCTCCTGGAAGGCCGTCTGGGCCGCCGCGCTGCCGCGCAGCGAATCGAGCGCGGCATTGCCGGCGATCCCCCGCAAGGTCAACAGGGTCACCGCCACCGCGGCGCCCACCAGCAGGGCGATCAACAGCGAGGAGACGAGGAAGATCCGGGTCTCCAGCGACAGCCCGCGGCGGCTCCGGTCAGCGGTTTTCGTAGCGGTCTCCCGAGCGGAAGTAGGACTTCCCCGATTTGTTCAGGTGCGACGGGATGAGCGGCCGCACGATCTGCAGCCCGATGGTGAGCGGCCCCTTCTGCGGCAGGTCGACGCTCATCGTCCAGGGGTCCGCCTGCTCGTGCCAGACGGTGAGCTTCCCCGGCCCGCGCGGCAGCCCGAGGAGGGCGAATTCGCCGTTGGCGTCCGGCGTGGCGTGGAGCGGCGTATCGAGCACGAGGATATAGGCGACCATGTCGTGGTGAACGTTGCAGTAGACCCGCACGAGGCCCGGCTGCTCGAATCGCTTCTCCTTGCCCGGCCCCTTCTGGTAGAGGCCGAGGTCGAACTGGTTGGGCGCCGAGACCGAGAAGACGTTGTGGAGGATGGGGTCCTCGTTGGGGAAGCGCACCTTCGATCCTCTCGGGATCACCAGCAGACGGGGCACGAGCTCCTTGCGCCGCGTGACCATCTCGAACGGCTTCTCGGGCGCCTTCACCGCCTGCGGATTGGCCGGCTCGAAATAGACCACCGCCTGCCGCACGTCGCTCCCCTTCGCCGGCTCCTTGCCCCCCTTGGCGAGGAGCTGGAGGTGGCCGTGGAGGTCGTCGGCGAGGGCAGGCAGGGCGAGGAGGGCGAGACTGGCCGCAAACAAGGCGGCCCGGCTTTGCCGCCCGGGATTGAAATCCCGGGCTACCTGCGGTCGCCCCTTCCCGGGGCTCAGCAGGGCATGATTTGGAAGTCCCGGACGGGACGGCCGTCGGTAGCCCGGGATTTCAATCCCGGGCGGCAAAGCCGGACAAGACGTTCCCATCCTCACAGCCTCCATGCCAGCGTGGTCAGCCATTCGTTGTTGTTCTTCTTCGCCCCGGAGGCCAGGGTGAAGGTGTTCTTGGTGTATTCCACCGTCAGGTCGAGGCCGGGGATCAGCCCCAGGCGGAGGCCGGCGTCGGCCTTCTCCCAGTCCCAGGCGAAGCTCGGGCTCGGCGTCAGCCTGGGATTGCGGAAGTGGTTGTCGAGCGCCGAGTAGCGCACGGCGGGAGCGATCGAGGGGAAGAGCTGGCGCCCGGCGATGCCCCAGACGAGCGGCAGGTTGAAGCGCCACGCGGCCTCCGCCTCCCAGCCCGTGCGCGGCAGGCCGGCCAGGTCCTGGTCCACGTACTGGCCGAAGAAGGAGAAGCCGCCCAGGTAGAGCCAGACGTTGCCGCCGGCCTCCCGTTTGCGGTCGCTGGTGATCGGATAGGTGACGTCCCCCGGCTTGACGCCGGGGACCTCCGGGCCGTTGAGGATGTCGAGGTCGCCGCCGTAGAAGGTGCCGTGGATCTCGACCCGGTCGGCCAGCTTGCGCTCGTTCCACCAGCCCAGCAGGTCGAGGCCGTTGCGCCCCGCCTCGTCCGCCAGGCGCCAGCCGATCCCGACCCCCGTCTCGAATTTACCGTCGACGCTGAGGTTGGCGTAATGGGCGTTGTAGAGGATGTCGATGCCGCTGTTGAGGTCCGAGGTCGGGACCGGGGTGTGGCGGCCGGGCGTTCCGTTGTCGCCGGCGAGGGCGTTCGGATCGCGCAGGAAGACGGGATTGCCGGAGGCGCCCCGGAGCTTCAGATACAGATGCCTTCCCAGGTGGACGCCCATCTCGGCGCCCGTCTCCTCGAAGCGGTTGAAGGCGGTCGAGACCAGGCCGTAGCTCTGGAGATGGCGGTCGTCCTGCCGCTCGAACTTGGGAATCTTGCCCACCTTGAGGTAGACCCCGCTGCGCGGCGCCAGGGTGGCCGGGTCGGGCTCGCGGCCGAAGCGGACCCACGCCTCGTCGATGTCGGCCTTCTGGCCGGTGGACGTGGGATTGCGGTCGTAGAGGTCGATGAGGTCGAGCTTGCCGTGGAAGGTGAAGAGGTCCCCCCGGCTCACGTCGGCGAACAGGGTGACGTCCGAGAATTCGTAGTGCGACCCGGGGTCGACCGTCTCCTCGAAGACGGGGATGCCCTGGATCGTGAACGGCGTCTTGAAGCGGTTGTCCTCGCTGTGCCGGTAATTCGCCCGGACCTCCAGGCCGAACCGGTGCTCCCACCCCGATCCCTCGGCCGGAGGCTCCTGCGCCCGGGCCGGGGACACCCACGGCACCGCACCGAGCCACACCACGACGCCCCATCCCCCAAGAGATCTCAGCAACGCCATCTGTCGGCTGCCCTCCAAACAACACTACGAGCTAGGCGGGTAGCTTAGATGGATGCCGGTCCGCAGTAAAGGGAACCTCACCATGCCCATCGCCCTCCCACCGTCCGGGAGAGGGGGACTTTGCTGAGGCCGCGGTGCTTGTAGGGTGGTTTTCAGAATCGATGATGGTGTGGAAATGCATCCTATCCGCACCACCGCTTCAACCGAGTCTCCCTCTCCCGGTAGGTGGGAGGGCGATGGGAGAGGGGACAGGCGGGGGCCGCCCCCGCCTACGCGTACGTCTCCGCCTGCGCCTGCCGCCGCCGGTTGCGGATCACCCGGGTCAGGTACACGGCGCCGACCACCCACAGGGGAACGGTGAAGAACCCCATGCGGACCCGCTGATTCAGCACCCCCTTCACGCCCGACTTGACCTTCTTCATCTTGCCCATGATCGGCTCTCCTGGCAGCCCCACGGCCGCCGGTTGAATTTCAGGATTGGTTCAAGATCACGCCACTGTCCCACTCAGCGGCCCTCGGACCACTATAGGTGCAAGTCGAATGCCATGAATAAGCTCCGGTGCGAATGCCCGGAGCGTTTACAATGAGGGGAGACAGTCATGTCTGTAGCTATGGTTGAGGTTGAGGAGACTCGTACCGTGATCTCGTCAGAGGAATTCCGGAAGGCGCTACGCCACTTCCCCGCCGGGGTCACCATCGTGACCGTGCGCGCGGGGGACAAGACGCATGGGCTCACCGTTTCGGCTTTCGCGTCGGTCTCGGCCGAGCCGGCGCTGATCTCGATCACCATCGAGAACCGTCACAAGGCCTATCCCATGCTGCAGGAGCCGGAGGCGGTGTTCGCGGTGAACATCCTGGGCGAGGGGCAGGCCGAGCTCTCCAACCGCTTCGCCTGGGTGAAGGACGAGGACCGCTTCGCCATGGGCAACTGGTCGAACGCCGAGACCGGCGCTCCCGTGCTGACGGACGCCCTCGCCTGGCTCGACTGCCGCATCCACGCGCGCTACCCGGCGGGCACGCACACCATCTACGTGGGCGAGGTGGTGGCGAGCAACGTGCCCCACGAAGAGGCGCCGCCGCTCATCTACTGGAACCGCGGCTACCGCAAGCTCCGGCTGCATGAGGAGCCGGAGGCCTGATCACCTCTCTCGGAAGGATGTAGGGGCGGCCCTGTGTGGCCGCCCTGTTCTGAGGGCACACGTTTTCCCGGAGATTCCCCCGCCCAGGGCGGCCACACAGGGCCGCCCCTACATCTCCGCCTGGGGCTGTTGCACCCCCGCCGGCCGCCCCGCCCCCGCCGCCACCGCATAAAACCCCGCCCCCACCACCAGCCCCACCACCCCGCAGCCGAGCCAGAGCGTCCGGGCTCCAAGGTGCTGGTAGACCCAGGTGCCCACCAGCGGGGCCACCACGAAGGCGGAGGCGAAGGAGAAATTCAGCAGCCCCATGTAGGTGCCGCGGAGCTCCTGCGGCGCCCGGTCGGCGATGGCGCTGGTCACCAGCGGGAAGGTCAGCATCTCCCCCACCGTCCACACCGCCACGGTGAGGATCACATAGCCGAACCCCCTCCCCAGCGGCAGCAGGGCCAGCCCGCCGCAGAACAGGAAGGCCCCCAGCCCCGCGACCTTCAGCGGATCGCGGCGCGCGAGCGAGTGGATCAGGACCATCTCGAAGAGGATGATGATCACGGTGTTCACCGCCAGCGTCACGCCGATCCGCGCCTCCGAGAAGCCGTCGAGGTCCCGCAGCGTGAGCGCGAAGGTGCTGACGGTCTGGAAGGTCACCGTGTTGAGCAGGAACATCAGCCCCAGGATCGCCATCACCGGCAGGTCCCGGAAGGGGGACCGGGCAGGCGCCGATCCCGCCGGACGAGGGGCGGGCGCTCCCGGGGTCCGCGCGCCCGGGAAGGCGAAGAAGAGCAGGCCCGCGGCGAGGATCGAGGTCGCGCCGTCCACCAGGAACAGCCAGCCGTAGCTGAGCGCCGCCAGCAGCCCGCCCACCGACGGGCCCACCGTCATGCCCGCGTTGACGGCGAGCCGCATCAGCGCGATGCTCCGCGCCCGCTCCCCCGCGTCGCTCGCCACCGTCAGCGCCGACAGGTTGGCCGGCCGGAACACCTCCCCCACCAGGGCCAGGACGAGCACCATCGCCGAGATCGCCAGCCGGCCCGGGGCCGCGCCCAGCGCCCAGAACGAGAGCCCGGTCAGCACCAGGCTCCACTGCATGACCCGCAACGGGCCGAAGCGGTCGCACAGCCGGCCGCCGTAATATGAGGCCGCCATCGCCGCCAGGCCGTAGAGCGCCAGGGTCTGCCCCGCCTGGATCTCGGTGAAACCCCGCTTCTTGACCAGGAACAGCACCAGGAAGGGCATCACCATCGTGCCGGCGCGGTTGATCAGCGAAGCGATCGACAGCAGCCAGACGGATCGGCTCAGGCCCGAGAACGCTTCCCGGTAGGTGGCGACGATGGAGCGGAGCATGGTTCGATTTTGGATTTTCGATTTTGGATTTTGGATTGAGAAGGCTCTAAGCTACGCGCCGGAGCCCTCGACATGCAACGTGGAACGATCCTCGGGATCTTATCCCTCACTCTGCTCCTGGGCAGCCTGGCGCTCGGCCAGGAGGCCCGGCCCGAACGGCAGATCGCCATCACCATAGACGACCTTCCCTTCGGAGGTCCCGATCTGGGGCTCTCGCGCATCCGGGCGGAGAACGAGGCGATCCTCGCCACGCTGCGCAAGGAGGGGGTCTCCGCCACCGGCTTCGTCAACGAGGGGAAGCTCTACGTTCCCGGCGAGATCGACGCCCGCGCCGCCCTGCTGGACAAGTGGCTGGAGGCCGGCCAGGAGCTCGGCAATCATACGTTCTCCCATCTCTCACTACGGGATACGCCGGTCCCCGCCTTCGAGGAGGACCTCGTCCGCGGCGAGACCGTCACCCGCTGGCTCGCCGGCCGGCACGGCGGGAAGCTCCGCTACTTCCGCCACCCCTTCCTGCACACCGGGCCGTCCCTGGAGGCGCGGCAGGATTTCGAGCGCTTCCTCGCCGCGCGCGGCTACACCGTGGCGCCGGTGACGATCGAGAATTCCGATTACATCTTCAGCCGCGTCTACAACGAGATGAAGACGAAGGGGGACGCCGCGGGGATGCGGCGGACCGCCGACGCCTATCTCGGTTTCACCGCGGCGCAGCTCGATTTCTGGGAAGGGGTCGCGCAGGCGGTGGTGGGGCGGCCCATGCGGCACGTCCTGCTGCTGCACGACAACGAGATCAACGCCGGGCATCTCGGCGATCTCCTGGCCCTGCTGCGGCGGCGGAGGTACCGCTTCGTCCCCCTGGAGGAGGCGCTGCGTGACGAGGCCTACCGCCTGCCCGACGCCTACGCCGGCCGGGCCGGAGTCTCCTGGCTCTACCGCTGGGCCGTGAGCCGGGGGATCAAGATCGACTGGCAGCGCGAGCCCGAGCCGCCCGCGGAGATCCAGACGCTGTACGGCCGGATCATGGGCCCGCCGAAATGATTACGCCCGGCCGCTTCGTCCTGGTGGCGGTGCTGCTCTTCGGAGGGCTCTTCGCCCTCGTCACCCCGCCGTTTCAGGCCCCGGACGAGACGGAGCACTTCGACCGCGCCTACCGGGTGAGCGAGGGGCGGCTGGACCTGTTCCCGGTGCCCGGACGAGCGGCGGCGCCGCTGCCGGTGAGCGTCCACCGGATCGGCGAGATGTTCGGGGATCTTCCCTTCCACCCTGAAAGCAAGACCTCACCGCGCGCCATCCTCGCGGCCCTCCGGATCCCCCTCGCGCCCGCGCGGCGGGAGCCCGTCTCCTTCCCGGGCAGCCTCAAGTACACCTGCGTGCCCTACATCCCCTCAGCGATAGGGATCGCGGCCGGCCGCCTGTTGGGGGCTCCGGCGCTCGCCCTGCTTTACCTCGCCCGGCTGGCCAACCTGCTCTGCGGGGCCCTGGCCGTCGCCTTCGCCGTCCGCCGGCTGCCGGCCTTCGCATGGCTGACCACGATGGTGGCGCTCACCCCAATGACCCTCCACCTCCTCGGCTCGGCCTCCGGGGACGTGACCACCCTCGCGGCGTCGTTCGTGCTCGTCGCGACGGTGGCGAGGCTGGCATGGGGGACGGAGGAGGCGACCCGCGGCGACTTCCTTCTGATGGCCGCCGCCTCGGCCGTCCTCTGTGCGTCGAAGCCGCTGCCGCTGGCGCTCCTGGCCCTCCTGATCCCCGCGGCGCGGTTCCCCCGGGGCCGCCGGGCGGTCTTCCTCCTTTTTCACTTCGGGCTCTCGCTCCTCGCGGCCTCGTGGCCGATCATGACGACGCGCGTCATGGATTACAGACGGCTGGAGACCGCGACCGATCCCGGCCGGCAGATCCATGACTTGCTGCTCCACCCGTTCCATTTCCTGGGGGTGGTGATCCGCGATTACGCCGTTCACACCCCCCGCTATCTCGGCCAGCTCGTGGGCAAGCTGGGCTGGCTCGACGTGCAGCTCCCCATACCCTTCCTCGTCGTCTACCTGGCCGTGCTCCTGGCGCTGATCTTCCTGGATACGAGCTCGCGGATCGAGGTGCGGCCCTGGCAGCGGGGGATCGCCGCCGCCGTGGTCCTCGCCGGCATGAGCTTCATCAGCGCCACGGAATACGCGACCTGGACCCCCTACGGCGCGGACTTCATCCAGGGCATCCAGGGGCGGTATTTCCTACCCCTGGTCCTCCCCGCGGCCTGGATCTTCCACAGCCGGAGATGGGCGGGCCGCGCCGAGCCCGGGCGCCTGGGGATGGCGCTCGGGGCGTTCAGCGTGATTTCCTGTGGGATCGCTTTGTGGGCGCTGGTGGGGCGGTATTACGGGATCTGATGGGCTCTTCCGGAGTGATACCATCGCGCGAGGAGAGCAGGAGGCCCCATGGGACAGACCGTTTCGAAGTCCAGCTTTCAGGACCACCCGTCGGAGTACCTGCGGGAGGTTGAGAGCACCGGCGAAGAGCTCGTCATCACGGATCACGGGAAGCCCGTCTTGAAGCTGGTCCCCTACCACCGGGAGGCCCAGAAAAGCACCCTGGAATCCCTGCGGGGATCGGTGGTGCGCTACGACGATCCGACGGAGCCCGTCGGGCAGGAGGACTGGGAGTCGCTCCGTTGATCGTCCTCGATACTCACGCCTGGGTCTGGTGGGTCGCCAGCCCGGAGCGGCTCTCCCCGTCCGCCAAGCAGAGGATCGACAATGAGGCGGAGAAGGCCCCGATTCTTGTTTCATCGATCAGCGCCTGGGAAGTGGCCCTGTCCTTCGCTTAATCCCTGTCGACAACCGGATCGCCGTTCTCTCCAACTACCTGCCTGGGGAGCTTCATGAGGATCCGGCCGACCGGATCATCACCGCCACGACTCTGACATTAGGCGCGACCCTGATCACCAGGGATCAGAAGCTTCAGGACTATCCTCACCTCGAAACGTTCTGGTGAGCCCTACTTCACCAACAGCACCGGACACCGGGCCACGATGGCGATGGCGTAGCTGAGCGTCCCCAGGCCGAGGGCGGGGTGGTCGCGGTCGACTTTATGGGAGGAGAGGATCATCAGGTCGGCCGCCTTCTCCTCGGCGTAGCGCACGATCGTCTCCGCCCGCTTGCCAAAGAGGACCTCGTGGTGGACGCTCACCCCCTTCTCCTTGAGCTTCTCCTCCAGAGCGAACAGCTTGGCCGACGCGCGGTTCTCCAGCCCGCGGTAGAAATCGGACATCTCCTTGAAATCGATGTGCTCGATGGTCTCGATGACGTGCAGCAGGTCGATCTCGCCGCCCGCGCCGGCGATCTGCACGGCGCAGTCGAGCGCCGCCTCGTTCTTCTCGGTAAAGTCCACGGGAACCAGGATCTTTCGGAACATGTCGCCTCCCCTCTCGCGGGACCATGATGTCCAGCCGCGGCCGGAAGTGTCAATATCCCAAAGGGTTGAAAGAGTGCTACCCTCACGGGTATGGGTACGGCTGACTGGGCCGCGGAATGGCCCCGCTGTCTCCTTCTCCTCGAATTGGCCGCTCACTACGCGGAGTCGGGCCGATCCCAGGGCTGCGCCAGGCTGAAAGACCGCCTCGAAGAGTGGCGGCGCCGGATGGAGGAGGCGCCGCCCTCCGTCCATGCCCTGTTGAGCGAGCTCTGCTACGTCTGCTGGCTGCTCGGGCGTGGCAATCTCGCGATGGCCCGGCACCACGTGGCCGAGGCCCAGCGGAAGGCGGAGGAGATCGGCTGCCTGCTGCGGAGGTGGCAGCGCGAGGAAACCCGGCGCGACGCCTCCATCCTGCGGCGACAGTCCAGGCAACTGCGGCTGCAGTCACGAGATCTGCAGGAGCGGAGCGACCTCCTGCTCGTCCAGTCCGCCACGCTCCGGCACCGCTTGGTGAGCCCCTGGGCAGCCCCCACCCAGGAAGCCCCCGACTCCGAGCTCGTGCTCGCCTGATACACCGTCAGCCTGGGGAAGACGGGAGCTCTGGAATTCGGGGAGACCCCTCGTCTCTTTTGGGAGACCCCCCTCCCAAAAAAGACGACCCCTCTCCCAAAAGAGACGAGGGGTCTCCCAAAAAAGACGACCCCTCTCCCAAAAAAGACGGAGGGTTCCCCAAAAAAGACGGAGCCTCTCCCAAAATGGACGAGGGGTCTCCCCAAAAAGGGGAGCGGCTCCCCCGAAGAGACGGACGACGTTTCCGGGCCGCCGCGTGGGCCCCTGGCTCGGCCCCACGGCTCCCGAGAGCGGCCCTCCCTCTCCCAGCTTGTTCCTCTCCCTCGCCTTCCCTCGGGAGTGGGGGGACACCCCCACCCCACAGGGTGGAGCCAACCCTTCCCCCCGCTGATACATTGAGCCCCACGATGCGGCGCTGGACGATTCGCCTGCTGATCCTCCTCGGGATCGTGGCCGTGGGGCTCGCCCTGCGGGCAACGGTCTTCGCTCCCAAGCCGATCGAGGTCACGGTGACCGAGGTCTCGCGCGGCCGGGTGGAGCAGACGGTCACCAACTCGCGGGCGGGTACGGTGAAGGCCCGCCGCCGGGCCCAGATCTCCCCCGAGACCGGCGGCCGGGTGGTGTCCATCCCGTTCCGCGAGGGAGAGGCGTTCAAGAAGGGGGACGTCCTGCTGCGCCTCGATCCCAGCGTGCCGGACGCCCGCACCACCCTCTCTCGGCGCGAGCTCCAGACCGCCGAACAGCAGCGCCAGCAATCGTGCCTGTCCGCCGAGCGGGCCGCCCGCGAGCGCGACCGCCTGCAGAAGCTGGCCGCCCAGGGGATCATCTCGACCGATGCCTATGACCAGGCGCAGAGCGCCGCCGCCAGCGCCGCCGCGGCCTGCCGCGCCGCCAGAGCCGGGGTCGAGCAGGCCCGTGCCTCCGTGGACCTGTCGGCCCGGCAAGGGGGGCAGATGATCATCCGCGCCCCCTTCGACGGCATCGTGGCCGACCTCTCGGCCGAGGTAGGCGAGTACACCACCCCCTCGCCGCCCGGCCTGCCCATCCCGCCGGTGGTCGACGTCCTCGATCCCCGCTCGATCTACATCAGCGCCCCCATGGACGAGGTCGACTCCGCCCGCATCCACGCCGGACAGCCGGCGCGGATCACCATCGACGCCTACCCCGGCCGCCACTTCGCGGGGCGCGTGCGGCGGGTTGCCCCCTATGTGCTCGACCGCGAGGAGCAGAACCGCACGGTGGAGATCGAGGTGGACCTCGCCGATCCCGGGTCGGTAAAGCTCCTCCCCGGCACCTCGGCGGACGTCGAGATCCTGCTCCAGGAGAAGGACAGCGTGCCACGCATCCCCACCTCGGCCCTCATCGAGGGGGAGAAGGTGATGGTGGACGACCACGGCGTGCTGGCCGAGCGCAGGGTCCAGGCCGGCCTCAAGAACTGGGACTGGACCGAGATCGTCTCCGGCGTCGCGCCGGGAGACCTCCTCGTCACCTCGCTCGACCGGCCGGAGGTCAAGGCGGGCGCCCGTGTGAAGGCGACCAAGGCGGGCGGCCAGGGCAAAACCCTGTGATCCGCCTGGAGGGGGTCTCGCGCACCTATCAGCTCGGCGGCCAGCCGGTGCACGCCCTGGTGGACATCACCGAGCACGTGGCGCCGGGCGAGCACGTGGCCATCATGGGCCCCTCGGGCTCCGGCAAGTCGACGCTGCTCAACGTCCTGGGCTGCCTGGACCGCCCGGACGCCGGCAAATACTGGCTCGACGGCCGCGAGGTGGGGACGCTCTCCGACGAGGAGCTGACGGCGGTGCGGCGCGACCTGATCGGCTTCGTCTTCCAGTCCTTCCACCTGGTGCCGCGGCTGACGGCGGCCGAGAACGTCGAGCTGCCGATGGTCTTCGCGGGGTTGAGCCGGAGCGAGCGGCGCCGGCGGGTGGAGACGGCCCTGGCGGCGGTGGACCTCACCGGCCGGTCCGATCACCGTCCGGACCAGCTCTCCGGCGGCGAGCGCCAGCGGGTGGCCCTGGCCCGCGCCACCGTGATGGGCCCCCGCGTGCTGCTCGCGGACGAGCCCACCGGCAACCTCGACAGCGCCTCCGGCCGCCAGATCCTCGATCTCCTCGACCGCATGAACGAGGACGGCATCACCCTCGTGGTGGTGACCCACGACCCCAACGTGGCTCGCCGGGCGGATCGCGCGATCATCCTGGTCGACGGCCGCATCGCCCGCCGCCTCCCCGGCGCCGAGATCACCGGCGCCCTGGATTTGCTGGCGCCGGCGGGGGGACCTTCATGACCCTCCGCGACCTCCTCCGCTTCTGCTTCCAGGCCCTCTTCGGGCACCGCCTGCGGACCGCCCTCTCCCTGGTGGGCATGGCGATCGGAGTGGCCGCCGTGATCACCCTCACCGCGCTCGGCGAGGGGGCGCGCCGCTACGTGATCGACCAGTTC
>QHVW01000017.1 GCA_003223675.1 Acidobacteriota bacterium | reverse complement strand
GGAGGAGCGTTCCTGGCTGCTCGAGGAGCGCTCCCGGATCCTGGCGGAGCGGGAGGGGGTGCGCGCGGAGGTGGAGCACTTGCGGAGGGAGATGCAGGCTCTCCAGTCCACCGCCACCTGGCGTCTGCGCGAGCGGCTCTTGCGGGTGGGTCCGTTGCGGCGGGCGTACCGGTGGGTGCGGGGGGTGGGGTCTCGATAGATAATCCGGTCATGAAAGTAATCGATGCCACCTCCCTCCCCGCCAACGCCGGCAATCCCAACTACTTCACCGGTGACGTCACCCTCCGGCCGATCCCGGCCGAGGGGGCCGATCCCGTCAAGCTGATCCGCGTCGAATTCGGTCCGGCGGCGCGGACGCACTGGCATACCCACAGCGGCGTGCAGATCCTCTTCGTCGCGGAGGGGCGGTGCCGGTACCAGCACGCTGGCGGGCCCGTGGAGGAGGCGGCGGCCGGCGAGACGATCTACATCCCCACCGGGGAGAAGCACTGGCATGGCGCGACGCCGGACGCTCCGATGGTGCACATCGCCATGAACATCGACCTGGAAACAGAGTGGCTGGAGCCGGTGACGGAGGAGCAGTACGGGCGGTGAGCCCCGACCTCCAGGACCAGCTCGCGCGGCTGGAGGCCTTCTACGGACCTCCCGAGCTCCCCGCCGCCACCGATCCCTTCGAGATGATCCTCTGGGAGAGCGTCGCCTATCTGGTGGACGACGAGCGGCGCGCCCGGGTCTTCGCCCGGCTGCGGGAGGAGGTCGGGCTGCTGCCCTTGGAGATTTCCACGACGCCTCCAGAGGTGCTCGCGGAGGTCATCAAGGATGGCGGCATGCAGCCCGAGCACCGGGCCGGAAAGCTTCTGGCCGCGGCGGAGGAGGCTCTCGACATCGGCCTCGACAGGCTCGAGAAGCTTATCCGGACGGCTCCCGACAAAGCTTCCAAAGAGCTTCGGAGGTTCCCCGGCATCGGCGAGCCCGGGGCGGACAAGCTCCTCCTCTTCTCTCACGCCAAGCGGACGCTCGCCCCGGAATCGAACGCTCTCCGTGTGCTCGTCCGCCTGGGCTTCGGCGAGGGGGACGAAAAAAACTATAGCCGCATGTACCGCTCGGCCGTGAAGGCTGTGGCGCCCAAGCTCCCCGAGGATTTCGCGTGGCTCATCAGTGCCCACCAGCTCCTGCGTCGGCACGGCCAGGAGGTCTGCAAGCGGAGCGTTCCTCTCTGCGAGGTCTGCCCGCTGACGGAAGGCTGCCGCTGGTTTTTGTCGCGGGCGGGAGACGGGACTGCCTGATCGGAGCCTGAACTGGCATATCATCGAGCAGGAGATCCGAGATGCCGATCCAGCTCACAGCCGTTTTTCGTCACGTTCCCGGAGGCTACGTCGCTTTCGTGGAGGAGCTTCCAGGCGCCAATACTCAAGGGACGACTCTCGAAGAGGCGCGGACGAACCTCCAGGAGGCCGTGGCGCTCGTCCTGGAGGCCAACCGGACCCTGGCGGAGGAGGAGCTTCACGGAGCCGACGTGATCCGTGAGCCCTTCAAGCTGACCGCGTGAAGAGGCTCGACCTCATCCGGCATCTCGAACACCATGGCTGCCAGTTGCTTCGGGAAGGAGGCAGCCACACTGTCTTCGTCAACCGGGCCGCTCGGAAGAGCTCCACGGTCCCGAGGCACCGGGAGATTGACGATTTCCTCGCCCGCAAGATCTGCAGGGATCTGGAAGTCCCGAATCCGAGGTAAGGCGTGTCACTGGAGCACTGGAGATGAGGCGATGTGAGCCCAAGCAGGCTGCAGGCGATCGGCCAGAGACTGAAAAGGCCGGAGCCGAAGCACGGTCGGGCACCAGCCCCCAGACTGCTATCCGGCGTTCCCAGGCTCTGGTGCGCTCACACATCCCGGCAGGGCGGAGTCTGGCGGATGAGCTGATCCAGGAGAGAAAACGCGAAGGCGACTCCTGATCTCACGCTGCTACAATCCCCACCCGCATGCCCCACGTCCAGCTCCTCCCCACCACCGACCGCCTGCTGCGCCGGATCGACGCCATGGCCGGCCAGCCGGTGGCGATGCTGGTCGATCTGGTGGCGGACGTGTTCATCACGGGCACGCCGAAACGGATCAGCCGGGAGGCGCCGGTGCTCATCCTCTCGTTTCAGGAGGAGAAGCTGGCCCCCGGCGGCGGCGCGAACGCGGTGGCCAACGTCGCCGCCCTGGGCGGGCTCCCCCTGCCGCTCGGCGTGGTGGGGGACGATCCGCACGGCCGGGGGCTGCTCGCCGATCTGGAGGCGCGGGGGGTGAGGACCGAAGGGATCCGGGTGCGGCCCGGCTACCGGACGCCCACCAAGGTGCGCATCCTCGGCGGCGGCAAGCACTCGATCAAGCAGCAGATCGTGCGCTACGACATCGAGGAGACGCTCACGCTCGACCGCGAGGACCGCGAGCATTTCGTCGCCCTCCTCCGGCGCTGGTCGGGGGAGACGCGGGTCGCCATCCTCTCGGATTATGGCTACGGCGCGGTCGAGCCCGGGATGCTGCCCCGGATGCGCGACGCCCTGGGAGCGAAGGCGACGCTCCTCGCGGACAGCCGCTACCGGTTGGGCGAATTCGTGGGGCTCGACGGCGCCACCCCCAACGAGGAGGAGGCCGAGGCGCTCCTCGGCGGGTCGATCGACGACGATCGGGACCGCCTGGAGCGGGCCGGCCGCGGCCTGCGCGAGCGGCTCGGGGCGCGCTTCCTCCTGATCACCCGCGGCAGCCGCGGCATGAGCCTGTTCCGTCCCGAGGTCTCGGCCCATCTCCCCGTCTCGGGCACGGATCAGGTGGCGGACGTGACCGGGGCCGGGGATACGGTGATCGGCAC
>QHVW01000016.1 GCA_003223675.1 Acidobacteriota bacterium | reverse complement strand
GCGCCGATGAACGAGAGGGCGGTTAGCAGCGGGATCAGCGAGAGGACCGTGACGAAGGCGAGGGCCGAGGCGGTGAGGAGGACCGAGTCCTCGTAGGTGACCCGGAAGGCGAGATGGAAGTAGCGCGCCAGCTTGCCGGGGAACGTCGGCCCGCCGTCGTCGCGGCGCACGGGCATGCGCGGCCGGGCGACCTGGGTGGCGTCGAGGTCTACCACGGGAAGGCCTCGCCGGTGAGCGGCAGTTGGGGGCGAGGCCAGCCGAGCTCGTCGGCGATGGCCGCCGCGAGCGCCTTGCGGGCCGGGTCCTCACCATGGTTCAGGAAGATCCGTTGCGGCGGCGCGGGTAGGGCCCGGCACCAGCGCAGCAGCTCGTCGCGGTCGGCGTGGGCGGAGAGGCTCGAAAGCTGTTGGATGCGCGCCTTCACCCACACCGTCTGGCCCTGGATGGCGACCGTCTCGGCGCCGTCGAGGAGGGCGCGCCCGCGGGTGCCCTCGGCCTGGTAGCGAGGAGGTGGTGGACCACCCGGCCGCCGTTCGCCATGCCGCTGGAGGCCACGATCACCGCCGGCTCGCCGCGGGTGTTGAGGGCCTTGGACTGATCCACCGTGCGGCAGCGCTGGAAGCGGCCGTTTCCCAGGGGATCGACGGCCAGGGCGTCGAATTCCTCGTCGTGCTCCGACTCGGCCTGGTCATAGAGCTGGGTGGCGTTGATCGCCATCGGGCTGTCGAGGAAAACGGTCTCGGGAGCGAGCCGGCCGGCCTCCACCAGACGGGAGAGGTGATAGAGGATCTCCTGCGTCCGCCCGAGGGCGAAGGCGGGGATGATCACCATGCCGCCGCGGGCGTAGGTCTCGCCGATGATCTTCCCCAGCGCCTCGGTCGCGTCCTCCTGGGGATGGCGGCGGTCGCCGTAGGTCGATTCGAGGAGCAGGGCGGCGGGGGGCAACGGGGGCGGCTCGGGGTCCTTGAGGATGGGGACGCCGTAGCGCCCCACGTCGCCCGAGAAGCACCAGGTGCGCGCCTCGCCGTCGCTCCCCTTGCCGGTGACCTCGACGCTCGCCGCGCCCAGCAGGTGGCCGGCGCGCGTGAAGCGGAAGCGGACGCCGGGGAAGAGCTCGCGCTCCTCCTCGAAGGGGACGGTCCGCAGCAGCTTGAGGGTCCGGCGGGCGTCCTCTTCGGTGTAGAGGGGCTTCGGCTCGGCGTGGCGGCGGCTGTACCCCTTCTCACGGGCATAGCGAGCCCCCTCCTCCTGGAGTTGGGCCGCGTCCTGGAGCACGAGCGAGATCAACCCCCGGCTCGGTCCCGTACAGTAGATCGGCCCCGAGTACCCTTCAGCCACCAGGCGCGGCAGGAGCCCCGTGTGGTCGAGATGGGCGTGGGTCACCACCACGGCGGCCAGCTTGGCCGCCGTATACGGGAACGGCGCCCAGTTCCGCTGCTCCAACTCGTCGCTCCCCTGGTACATGCCGCAGTCGACCAGCACGCTCCGCTCCCCCCAGTCGAGCCGGGTGGAGCTGCCGGTGACCACGCCGCAGGCGCCGTGGAAGGTGACGGTGGCCATAGGTGGGGGATCTTAGCACCGGGGAGGAGGGCGCCCCCGGGGCACGAATCCTGCTACATTTACCCTTTGTCACTCCTGCCAGAGCATCGGCAGACCCTATTTCCCATGTTATTCAGGAGGCCAGCCATGGCTGACATCAAATCAGAGCTCGAAGACGGCGTCGATTCGGCACGCGAGGCGGTGGCGGATGGCGTCGACTCGGCGCGCAAGCGGTTCCAGAAGCTGGGCGACCAGGCCCAGGACCGCTACCAGAAGGTGTCCGAGGACGTCCGGCGCGGGGCCGAGCGCGCCTCCAAGGAGATCCGCCGGGGGGCCGAGCGGGCCCGCGAGACCTATGACGACGTGGCCGAGAACGCCCAGAAGACCTACCACCGCGTGCGCTCCGAGGCGGGCAACCTGTCCCGCGAGGTGAGCCTCTACGTGCGGGACAACCCGGCCAAGGCCCTGCTGATCGCCGCCGGCGCCGGTTTCCTGCTCGGGCTGGTCGTCCGCGGGCGCGGCGACCGGGACGACGAGGAATAGAGAGCCTAGACAAGGAGGGTGACGATGGAGCTGCAGGAGCCTGAATCGATCGTCGAGGAGCTGATCGACGAGATCGTCCCCGAAGGGCTGGACTGGCAGCGGCTGGTGGTGCGGTATCCGATCCCGTCGCTGCTGGTGGCGGCGGTGGGCGGTTTCTACGTCGGCCGCAAGCACGGGCTGGAGATCCTGAAGGCCCTCTCCGGGATCGCGGCGGCCGAGGTGTCGCGCCACGTCAGCCATCTCGTCGATTACCAGGGCGATTAGGGAGACCGGTCGCCTGCGCGCCATCCTCCATATCTCCGACGTCCACTTCGGGCCGCCGCACCTCCCCCAGGTCTCCGCGGGGGTGATCCAGCTCGTCGAGCGGCAGCGGCCCGACTTCGTGGTGATCTCGGGCGATCTGACCCAGCGGGCCAAGCCGGAGCAGTTCCGGGAGGCCCGCGCGTTCGTCGACCGCATCGAGGCGCTCGGCGTGCCGACGCTCACCGTGCCGGGCAATCACGACGTCCCCCTCTACCGCGTCTGGGAGCGGATCTTCAACCCCTACGGCTGTTATAGGAAGCACTTCAGCCCGGAGCTCGAGCCGGTCTACCGCGACGAGGAGCTGCTGGTGGTGGGGATCAACACGGCCTTCGGCTGGACGATCAAGGACGGCCGCATCACCCTCCGGCGGCTGCTGGAGGTGGAGAAGATCCTGCGCGCCACCCCCGAGTCGGTGCTCAAGGTGGTGGTGGCCCATCACCACCTGATCCCGCCCCCCAACTTCGGCACCCAGGAGGTGCTCGCCAACGCCTACGAGGCGATCGATCTGTTCTCCAGCGCCGGCGTGGACCTCATCCTCTCCGGCCATCTCCACCAGGCCTACATCGGCAGCTCCGAGGAGTTCTACCCCAAGGGGCGGCCGCCGGTGGTGATCCTCCACTCGGGGACGACCACCTCGAACCGCGGCCGCGGAGGGGAGCGGGAGGCGAACACCTGCAACTGGATCGAGGCGGACGGCAAGTCGATCGTGGTCTCCCACTACCGCTGGCACCACAAGCTCGGCCGCTTCGCCGAGCACAGCCGGCACTGGTACCCCCGGCAGGAGCTCGTCCCCTACACCCTGGAGGGATTGGAGGCTCCAGGCCGGAGCCGCGAGCCGGTCCCCGCCCGTCCCCCCGCCGCGCCGACGGCTACGATATGATCCAATTTTGAGAGCCTGGAGGAAGCTGATGGCCGAAGCCGAAGAGTGGGAAATCGTCAAGATCGTAGGCAGCGAGGAGGAGGCCACCGTCGTCGTCGGCTTCCTGCAGAGCAGCGGCATCGAGGCCGAGGCGGAGTCCCTGTTCGCGAGCGAGTTTCCGACGACCGACATCGGGGAGCTGGCGACGGTGAACATCCGCGTCCCCCCGGACCGCGCCGAGGAGGCCCGCGCCCTGTTGAACCAGCGCGAGGACGTGGCCACCGGCGAGGAGGGTGAGATGGCCGGGGAGCCGCTGCCGGGCGAGGAGGGTGAGACGGGTCTGCCGATCACCGAGGACGAGGGTTCGGGGCCGGGATAATCGTGAACGCTCTGGACGGCGGCCATCTCGTAGGCCGCTACCGCATCCTGAGGTTCCTGGGCGCCGGCGCCATGGGGGAGGTCTATCTCGCGGAGGACCCGCAGATCGACCGCCGCCTGGCGATCAAGACCGTCCGCCTGGTCGGCCGTCCCCAGGAGATCGAGGACCGCAAGCG
>QHVW01000217.1 GCA_003223675.1 Acidobacteriota bacterium | reverse complement strand
GATCGAAGGCGACGGCGGCTCGGGTGTCGCCGAGCAGATCGCCGATCTCGAAGCGGCGATCGCGCGGCGTATGGCCGGCATCCGCCACGTCGTGGCCGTCGGCTCGGGCAAGGGCGGCGTCGGCAAGAGCACGCTCACACGCCAGCTTGGCGCCGTGCTCGCGGCCGCGGGGAAGCGCGTGGGCATCCTCGACGCCGACATGAACGGGCCGAGCCAGGCCTTGCTCCACGGCGTGCGCAACGTGCCGCCGCTCCCGGGCGAAGAGGGGCTCCTGCTCCCGGTGAGCCGCGAGGGCGTGAAGGTCCTCTCGGTCGGGAGCCTGCTCGCCGAAGGCGAAGCGCTCTCCTGGCCGAGCGCCTCGCCCCGGCATACGCACGTCTGGAGGGCCACCCGCGAGCTGGCCAAGCTCGCCGAGCTGCTCTCCGCCGTCCACTGGGGGCCGCTCGACGTGCTGCTGGTCGACCTCCCGCCGGGCCCGGAGCGCACGGCGCAATTCGCCGATTTCCTCGGCCCGCAGACCGCGGTGGTGCTGGTCTCGATCCCGTCCGCCCTGGCGCGCGGAGTGGTGGCGCGTTCGGTCAGCGCGCTTGGTACCCTGCCGAACCGCCTTCTCGGCTACGTGGAGAACATGAGCGGCTACGCCTGCGCCGGCTGCGGCACGGTCCGCCCGCTGTTCCCCGAGAGCGAGGAGGCCGCCGAGCTGTCTCTGCCCTGCCTCGGCCGGGTCCCCTTCGACCCGCGGCTCGCCGCGCTCTCCGACGAGGGCCGCGCGATCACCGAGGTCCCCGACGCGGGCCCGGTCGCCGCCGCGCTCGCCGAGACCGCCCGCACATTGTTCGAACGCCTCGAGGAGGTCCCATGAAGTTCCTTTGCGTCCCCTGCGACAGCCAGATGCGCCTGCGCGCCACCGAGGAAAACGAGCCGGGCTCGCTCTCCGTCGTCTACGAGTGCCCGGAGTGCGGGTACGAGATGGCGATGCTGACCAACCAGCACGAGACCGACATGGTGCGCTCCCTCGGAGTGCGCATCGGCCCGGCCGCCGCCGCGGCGATCGCCAACCCGGGCATGGCGGCATCGGGAGAGGCTTCGGCCTCGACCGGCCGCTGCCCCTTCTCGGCCATGCTCGGCGGCACGGCCCAGCCCCACACGGAGATGGAAACCGCCGCGCCGAGCGGTCCGGAATGGACCCCGGGAGCCCTGGCGCGCCTGGAATCGATCCCCGAGATGGTGCGTCCCATGGCGCGCGCCGGGATCGAGATGGTGGCGCGGGAGAACGGGCACCAGGTCATCGACGAGACGGTGCTCGCCGACGCGCGGGCGCGGTTCGGGATGTGAGCCGTGGCGGAAGCCATCTCCAGAGACACTGCCGCGGCGGCCTTCGCCCGCCCCTACGTGGTGTCGTGGAATCTCACCTACCGCTGCAACCTCGCCTGTGAGCACTGCTATTTGGACGCCGGCCCCGGCAAGGTCAAGACCCCGGCCTTCACCGATCGCAGCGAGCTGTCGACCGAGCAGTGCTACCGGGTGATCGACGAGATCGCCGCCTTCGCGCCCGAGTGCGTGACCATCCTGACCGGCGGCGAGCCCCTGCTGCGTCGCGACATCGTCGAGATCGTCCGCTACGGCGTCGCCAAAGGTCTGTGGGCCGTCGTCGGGACGAACGGCGTCAAGATCACCGAGAACCTGGCGCGGATTCTCGAGGCTGAGGGCGTGCGCGGCCTGGCGCTGTCGCTCGACGCGCTCGATCCCCAGCGCCACGACGCCTTCCGTCGCGTGCGCGGCGCCTGGCAGAACACGGTCGAGGGTGCCAGGATCCTCACCCGCGTGGGCCTGCCGTTCATCGTGCAGACGACGGTCGGCGCCCACAACCGCGACGAGCTCGAGGCGATCGCCGCCTTCGCCCACGACGAGCTCGGCGCCAAGGTCTGGAACCTCTACTTCCTCGTGCCGAGCGGACGCGGGTCCTTCGTCAGCGACCTCTCACCCGCCGAGTACGACCAGGTGCTGGCACAGCTCGCGGAGATCCAGCGCCGCTGGGCCTCGAAGATGCTGGTCAACGCCAAGTGCGCCCCGCACTTCGTCCGCACGCTGCTCTCCGCGGACTCCCCGGCCCCGTTTCCCAAGAGCTTCGGCGGCGGCGCCGGCGGCTGCCCGGCGGGCACCCACTACCTCGGCATTCGTCCCAACGGGGACGTCACCCCCTGCCCGTATCTGCCGCTCTTCGCGGGAAACCTGGGAGACGCTGGCCTGCGAGAGATCTGGGACACCTCCGACCTCTTCACCCAGATCCGCCAGCGCAACCATCTCGGCGGCCGCTGCGGCCCCTGCGAGCTCAGCTCCCTGTGCGGCGGCTGCCGCGCCCGCGCCTACGGCATGACCGGCGACGTGATGGCCGAGGATCCGCTCTGCACCCACCAACCCGGCACGCTGCAGCCGGCGGTCGATCGCCTGCGCGCGGCCGACGTCGCCAGCACCGAGTACGGCCAGCCGGCGATGGTGGCCCTGCGCTGGGAGCCCGAGGCCAGGGAGCGCATGCAACGCATCCCGGCCTTCGTGCGCGGCATGGTGACCAGGGCGGTCGAAAGCTGGTGCGAGAAGAACGGCGTGGCGGTGGTCACCGCCACGGCGCTCGAGGAGATCCGTGCCCGGATGCCGACACCGAAGGTGTTCGGGGCGGGGGCGGCGACACCGAAGCCGCCGCCCGCGAGCGATTGAAATCGCTCTACTGGAAGATGTCGTCCCCGGTCGAAGCCTGCGCCTTCACCTGCTCGTCCATCCACTTCTGGAACTCCGCCGGCTCTTCGACCGTCACGAAGCCGCGCATGCGGTAGTGGCCGAGGCCGCAGAGCTGGGCGCAGGCGATCTCGTAGACGAAGTCGGGCTTGCCGAGGCGCTGCCGCATCTGAGCCGTGGTGATCGTGGGCACCCACCAGACCGGAATAGTGATCCCCGGCACGGCGTCCTGCTTGATGCGGAACTCGGGGACGTTGAAGCTGTGGATCACGTCCTTGCTGTTCAGGTAGACGATCACCGGCTTGCCCACCGGCAGGTGGAGCTGATTGACCGTGACGACGTCATCCTTCGCCGCGGGATCGCTGCGGTCGAGGCCCAGCGGGTTGGTCTGGACGTCGATCTTGTCGATCGAGGTCCGGCCAAAGACGCCATCCGGGCCGGGATAGTGGACGTTCCAGGCGAACTGCTCGCCGACCAGACGGACCCGGACCGCGTCCTTCTCCGGCGGAAACTTCGCGACGCGCTCCGCCCACAGCGGGACCGCGAGCCCGACCAGCAGGATCGCCTCGACGAACGCCACGGCTATCTCGATCCAGGTCGAGGTATGGCTGGTCACGCCGGTGTAGCTGGCCACCGGGTTCTTCGCGCGGCGGAAGCGCCAGAGAGCGATGACGAAGAAGAGGATCCAGCCGACGAACAGAATCGCCATCAACACGTGCACCCAGTTGAGGGCGCCATCGATCCGGGCGCCGTGCGCCGCGGCGTTCAAGGGAAGCCACCGTTCCATCATGTCGAAGAGCTCCGCTGGAATTGGGACCATTCCGAGGCGATCTGGTCGGTCTCGGATTGTCGAGCACGGTTACGGAGATAGAGGAAGAATTTCGCAAAGCCGCCGAGCACCGCCGCGGTGACCGCGAGGAGCAGGAAGACCCCCAGGCGGGCGCCACTGACGAGAGGCGAGCCGCTGTCCACGGCACCGTAGCAAGTGGAACAGGCGAGCGCGGGAGCGGCTCCGAGAGCTCCGAGGAGGAGCGCCATGGCGCCAGCCATACGAACGGATCTCGAGAGCTTCATCGTTGCCTCTTCACAAAGCGGAGGAACCAGGCCTCGTAGAGGATCAACGCCACGCCGACGGCAAAGGAGCCGAAGCCCGCGAGAACGCGCGGCGCTCCCGTGAGCCCGGAGCTGGTCAGCGCCCAGAAGCCGACCAGGAACGACAGGGCGACCGCGCAGGCGATGAAGACGGCGTGAAACTTCTTGAGGTCCATGTTCGATCAGTGGTTGAGGATCGGGTCAAAATGCGTCCACAGGGGCAGCAGCAACACCGCGAAGAAGCAGGCGACGGTGAACCCGAGCACCCAGTAGATCAGCTTCCGCTCGGAGATCAGGTGCATGAAATAGCTGGCGACGAGCCCGCCCTTGATGCAGGCCACGATCAGGGCGACCGTGACCGCCGCGGGGACGGGCAGATGGAACCGCGAGATCGTCACCGTGATGATGGTGAGGGCCATCAGCGAGACGAAGACGAGGATGTACGTCCTGACTTGACGGTCGATATCGGCGTGATCACCCATGGCGCAGGCTCCTGAAATTCCTAGAGCAGGTAGAGAACCGGGAAGAGGAAGATCCAGACCAGATCGACGAAGTGCCAGAAGAGGCCCGAGTTTTCCACCCGGTTGGTGAAGTGCTCGGGATCGGTCTTCCAGAGCTTGGCGCCCGGTCCCCAGAGGTAGCCGTTGACCACCATGCCGCCGATCACGTGCAGCCCATGGAGGCCGGTGAGCGTGAAGTAGATCGCCAGGAAGGTGTTCTTGCTCGGCAGCAGGCCGTGATGGAACTTGGCCGAGTACTCGACGTACTTGATGCCCAGGAAGCAGAGCCCGGCGAGGATCGTCAGCCCCTGGAACAGGCGGAACTTTCCGAAGTCGTTGCGCTTGAGCGACGCCCAGGCCATCACCATCGTGACGCTGGACGAGATCAGCACGATGGTATTGACCGTGGCGAGCGGCACGTTGAGGATCGAGTCGCCGCGCGGCCACACCGTGGCGCCGATGCGCAGCATCAGATAGCTGGCGAACAGGGCCCCGAAGAGCATGACCTCGGAGGCGAGGAACAGCCAGATGCCGATCTTGCCGTTGTTGAGCCCGGTGTCGGGCCGCTCCGCGACGGTAAAGGGAATCTCCATGGTCTCCTCTCCTCAGCTCGTCGCCTGCTGTTGCGCCGACAGGAACTGCGGCGTGAAGTCCGTGGGATGTCCCGGCACGCTGTACTCGTAGGGGCCGCGGTAGGCCACGGGCGCCGTGGTGAAGTTGCCGTGCGGCGGCGGCGAGGGCGCCGCCCACTCCAGGGTCGTCGCCTCCCAGGGGTTCTGCCCGACCTTCTCACCGCGCTTGATGCTCATGAAGAAATTGATGATGAAGGGGATCTGGGCGAGCGCCAGGCCCCACGCCGAGATCGACATGAACACGTTCCAGTGGAGGACGGGCTTGGCGAAGTCGTAGGAGGCGCCACCATCGTAGAGGCGGCGGGACACTCCGGCCAGGCCGAGGATGAACATCGGCATGAAGATGCCGTTGATGAAGATCAGCGAGGGCCAGAAGTGGAGCTTGCCCAGGCGCTCGCTCATCTTCCGTCCAGTGGCCTTGGGGAACCAGTGATAGATGCCGGCGAAGAGCGCGAAGATGGTGCCCGGCGCCACCACGTAGTGGAAGTGCCCGATCACGTAGTAGGTGTCATGGAGCGGGATGTCCGCGGCCGAGAGCCCCAGCGGCAGGCCGGTCAGGCCGCCGATGCCGAACATCGGCAGGAAGGCGAGCGCGAAGAGCATCGGCGTGTTGAAGCGGATCGAGCCGCCCCACAGCGAGAGGAACAGCGCGGAGAGGATCACCACCGAAGGGATCGAGATGATCATCGTGGTGGTCTGGAAGAAGGTCGCCATCGTGGTGCCCATGCCGGTGAAGAACATGTGGTGCGCCCAGACGATGAACGACATGAAGCCCAGGAACCACAGCGAGTACACCATGATCTTGTAGCCCCAGAGCGGCTTGCGGGTGTTGTTGGCGATCACCTCCGACACGATCCCGAAGGCCGGCAGGATCAGCACGTAGACCTCGGGGTGGGCGAGGAACCAGAACAGGTGCTGCCAGAGGAGCGGGTTGCCGCCTCCGGTGTAGGCCGCCACCTGGCCGCTCACCACGAGGCCGCTCGGCATGAAGAAGCTGGAGCCGCCGAGCCGGTCCATGAGCTGCATGACGCCCGCGGCCTCGAGCGGCGGGAAGGCGAGGAGCAGCAGGAACGAGGTGACGAGCTGGGACCAGACGAAGAACGGCAGGCGGAAGAACGAGAGGCCGTTCGCCCTGAGCTGGATCGTGGTGACGATGAAGTTGATCGAGCCCAGCAGCGAGGAGGTGATGAGGAAGATCATGCCGAAGAGCCACATCGTCTGGCCCTGGCCGGCGATGACCGACAGCGGCGCATACGAGGTCCAGCCGGACTGCGCCGCGCCTCCGGGCACGAAGAAGCTGGCGAGCATGGTCATGCCACCCAGGAAGTACGACCAGTAGCTCGCCATGTTGATCTTCGGGAACGCCATGTCGGGGGCGCCGATCTGCAGCGGCAGCACGAAGTTCCCGAAGCCGCCCACCGCGAGCGGCACCACGCCCATGAACACCATGATGGTGCCGTGCATGGCGCCGAGCTGGTTGTAGAACTCGGGCAGCATGGCGCCCCCCGGCATGCGGGTGTCGCCGAGCAGCTTGCCGAGCCACGGCAGCGCGCGGCCGGGGTAGGCGAGCTGCCAGCGCATCAGCGTCACCAGGCCGAAGCCGAAGAGCAGGAACAGCAGTCCGGTCACCGCATACTGGATGCCGATGACCTTGTGATCGGTCGAGAACACGTACTGGCGCCAGAAGCCCAGATGTTGATGCTCGGCATGCTCGTGCTCGGCTTCGTGAGCGGGCGCGGTTTCGAGTGTAGCCATGGCTCTCCCTGAATCGCTGAGCGTTACGCGGTCGTTCGTGCGGTCGGTCGTTCCGTCACTTCGCCGGCGGCGCGAACGAGAAGTTGGCGGCGGCGGGCTTGTCGGCGGCGACGGTCACCTTCGTGGTCTGGGTGCCCAGCTTCTCGTGCCAGGCCTCGACCTCATAGGTGCCCGGCGGCAGCCCCGAGATCTTGTACTTGCCGTCCGTGCCCGAGACCGAGAAGAAGGGGTTGGCGAAGACGCCGGCGTAGGCGGTCATCCAGCCGTGGACGTCGCACTTGACCAGGAACATGCCCTCTTCCTTGCCGAACTTGGCGTCCGCCGTGAGGCGGTTGGCCGGCATCGCCATGTTGAACGGCGTGTTGACCTTGGGCAGGGCGTGCACGTTGTGCAGCAGGCCGTCCGAGTTGCGCAGTTGCAGGGTCTGGCCGACGCGGATCCCGACGACGTGCGGGTGGTACTGGCAGCCCTTCTGGTCGATCACCACCGGCGTCGCCGGAACGGGGAAGGAGCCCTGGACGGGGCCCTTGACCCGCACCATGACGTTGCCCATGGTGTTGCCGGGCCCGAGCACCAGCGCCTCGCTCGGCACCGGGGTCGCGTGCTTGGACTTGCAGACCGGGTCCGCATCCATGGCGATGGGCTTCAGGTTGGGGACCTTGCCGGTGTAGGTGATGGTGCCGGTGATGTCGCCGGCGAAGGCGGCACCGCAGGCAAGGGTAAGCGAGACAGCCAGGCCGGTCAGGGCAGTGAGGTATTTGGACATTGAGGAGCTCCTATCACATATTTTCGAAGGTGAGCGATTCCGGTAGGCGCGGGTCGCGCAGCGGCACCAGCGCCTGGCGCTTGAGGGCGCCGCCGAAAGCCGCCAGAAACACGCCGCAACAGCCGATCAGGGCCGTTGCGTCGAGCAGGCTGGGTACTAGTCCTACCGGGTGAAGCTTGGGCATCACCAGCCAGTATAGATCAAGCAGGTGCATGGCCAGCAACCAGACCGAGAGCGCCGCGAGGGCCTTGGGGTTCCGCTTGGCGGCGCGCGACAGGAGAAGGAAGAACGGCACGAGGAAATGGCCGAAGAGGAGGACCGCGCCGGCGGTGAGCCAGGACCCGGTGTAGCGCTGGGCGAAGAAGCTGGTCTCCTCCGGCAGGTTGGCGTACCAGATGAGCAGGAACTGAGAGAACGCCATGTAGGCCCAGAAGGCGACGAAGGTGAGCAGCAGCTTGCCGATGTCGTGCTGGTGCTCGGTGGTCACGACCTCGGCCAGCAGGCCGTTGCGCCGCGCGGCGATCACCGCCAGCGCAAAGAAGGCGAAGAAGGCCATCGCCGAGCCGGCGAAGAAGTAGACGCCGAAGATCGTCGAGTACCAGCCATCGTTGAGCGACATCAGCCAATCGAAGGCGAAGAAGGTCACGGTGAGGGCGAACAGCAGCAACCCCGGGAGGCTCGTCTTCCGCATCCGCCGGGTGAGCTGGTGGTCGCCGGTGTCGTCCTGGAGCCGCGACAGCCGTCCGAACCAGATCGCCAGGGCGGACCAGATGGCGAAGTAGACGACGGTTCGGATCACGAAGAACTTCGTATTGAGGTACTCCTTGGCGTGGCTCCAGTGGAAGAGGTCGCCCATGCCGAAGGCGAGCAGCGGCACGAAGAGCAGCGCCAGGAAGGGCAGGGTGGCCATGATGTCCTCGGCGATCCGCCGCACCACCACGCTCCAGCCCGCCTGTGTGGAGTGATGGACGAGCACGAAGAAGAGCGCGCCCAGGGCGATGCTCAGGACGAAGAGCGATCCGACCAGCCAGGAGTGCCAGAGCTGGCTCCGGGCTGCCTCGCTCATGAAGCCGATCGCCAGGCTGGCGCCGAGCCCCACCACCGCCAGCACCAGGCCGATCGCCGGCAAGCGGCGCCAGGGATGCCCGGCCGGCAGCCACAGCGAGGCCGCGCGCAGCACGGCCGGCCGCGCAGAGGAAGGTGCGGAGTGATGTCCGGGGTCGCTCATGGCGTGGCTCGCGTCGTGGCGTCGCCGGGTTTGGCGGGCTCGGAGGAGCTCGCCACCAGCTCGACCTCTTGGGCGCCCAGCCGGCGCAGCAGGTCGACGGTCCGGCCGGCGTCGAAGCGCGGGTCCCAGGACTCGATCGAGATAAAGAAGCCGTCGTCGCTCGCCCGCTCGAACCGCTGCGACGCGAAGAGCGGGTGATGGAGCGTCGGCAACTGGTTGAAGGCGAGCATCCCGAGCACGGCGCCGAAGGCGCCGCCCAGCACGCCCAGCTCGAAGGTGATCGGGATGAAGGCCGGCCAACTGAAGAAGGGCTTGCCGCTGATCACCAGCGGGTAGGCGATGGTGCTTACCCAGCCCTGGAGACCTATGCCGCTGACGGCGCCGAGGACCGCTGTCACGAGGACCACCCACGGCAGGCGCGAGGCCCTGAGGCCCATGGCGCGCTCGAGCCCGTGGATGGGGAACGGCGTGTGGGCATCCCAGCGGGTGTAGCCGGCGTCGCGCACGCCCTCGCAGGCGTGGTACAGCTCGGCCGGGGTGGCGAACTCGGCGAGCGCGCCGAAGACCTCACCCGGCGGCAGGCTGGGGCGCAGCAGACCCATCAGGCGACTCCTTCGCGGGCGAGGCCCACCGCCCTATTGGCGTCGTGCTCGATCTCCGGCGCCTCGGGGGAGTGGGCGATCGCCTGCGGCAGCACGGTCTTCACCTCGGCCGTGGCGACGATGGGCAG
>QHVW01000015.1 GCA_003223675.1 Acidobacteriota bacterium | reverse complement strand
CCCGATCCCCACGCCGCGCCCGCCGCCGCGAAGCCGCTGCGGGGGTCGGTGTACAGGCCGCAGGGGTAGGGGGGCTATTTTTTGTAGGGCTCTTGGATGACCAACCCCGCGACCGCCCGGTAATGTTTGCTGTTGAAAGTGCAAAGTGTCGCTGAGCGTCCCAGTGCGCAAGCCGCGATCAGGGAGTCGAGCAGACCCAAACCTTGAGTGAGGTGCAGGGCGGCAAAATCGGATAGGGCACGGGCACAGTCGGCTTCCGTCGGCCAGACGATCGGCAGCGGGGACACGAGCTTTAGGGCATCGCGGACCTGCTGAGCATTCTGAGCACCTTGAATGAGCTCCATGGCGACGAAGCCTGGAACGGCAGGAAGCTCCGTCAGACCGCTGAACCAGGCGAGCGCCTGGGGACGCCCCCGTTGAATATCAATCAGGACATCCGTGTCGAGCAGAATCATCCGTCAGGAGCGATCCCGTCTCTCGGCAGCGCGCCGGATCTCGCGCGCGAAGGCTTGGCTGTCCTCAATCTCCGGGCGTGTCCCGACCAGCCCTTCCGATCGCCAGTAGGTGACCAGATCGGCTCCTGTCCTCAGCGGCATTCCCTTTTCCCGCCCTGCGGAGAGGATCTGCGAGGCGTACTCGGACAAGGACAGGCCGCGCCGGGTAGCCTCATCCGACAGCTCGTCGACCAGCTTCTGGGGGAGGTCCAAAGATACCGTCATAACCGTCGTCCAATCCTCACTAGGATTCTGCCTCCCCCGGCGTAGAGTTTCAAGGCCTGGGAGAAACCGCCGGCTTCACCCCGATCTCCTCATACAGCTTCGCCGGATCGTAAACGACGCCGTCCTTCACCACCAGGATGACGCGGCGGATGTCGCTGATGCGGACCGTGGGGTCACCGTCGACCAGGATGAGATCGGCGAGCTTGTTGGGCGCGATCGTCCCCAGGTCCTTGTCGAGCTTCATCACCTTCGCCGGTCCCAGGGTGGCCATGCGCAGCACCTCGGGGGCCGGGATTCCCGCTTGGACGTAGTTCTCGAGCTCGCGGTGGAGGGTGAATCCTGCCACGCCATCGGTACCCGCCACGATGGGGATGCCCTCGTCGTACAGAGCCTTCACCATGGCGAGAGCGGCGCGGAAGGAGTCGTGGAAACGCTGCTCCAGGCCCTTCGGTACCGGCACGCTGGCGCTGGGCAGATTTCGCCGCACCTGGTAGGTGAGGCGGTCCGCGACCGGTGCCAGACTGGGCCTCACCTGACCGGGCCGGCCGGTGAACGCGTCCTCGTAGACGGTGACGGTGGGGTCCACCACCGTGTGACGTCCTTTAAGCAGACGGAAGAAGGCGCGCACGGGCTCGGAATGGAGGTCGATCTCGGCGGCGTGCTCGGCGACGGCGGACATCCGGGCCGGAGTGCGGGTGTCCACCCCGGGGATGAAGTTGAGGAAGAGGAAGTTGGTGTGCTGAATCTCGTCGAAGCCTTCCCGCACCGCCTGCTCGGCCGTCATGCCGTAAGGGATGTGGCCGGAGACACGCAGGCCCAGGTCGTGAGCGCGCCTGGCGATCGGCGGCACCAGCTTGGGGTCGAGCGAGCTGTAGATCTTGATCTGCACGTAGCCCAGCCCGGCGTAGCGGTCCACCGCGGCGAGCGCCTTCTCCTCGGTGTCCGCCAGCACCTTGGTGGGGCCGGCGTAGGGGCCGGGGCCTTCGATGACGCCGGCCAGCACGACGCGCGGTCCCAGCGCCTCGCCCGAGTCCCACTTGCGCTTGAGGCCGAGCAGGTAGTCCGTGTCGTTGGCCATGTCGCGGCCGGTGGTCACGCCGGCGGCCAGGTCGAGGATGCCGTCGATGTCGGTGAAGTGCTGGTGCATGTCCCAGAGCCCGGGCAGCAGCATCTTCCCCCGGGCCTCCACGATCTCAGCACCAGGGGGGACCGGAACCTCACCGTCCCGTCCCACCGCCTGGATCCGATTGCCGGAGATGACGACGGTGGTGCCGGGCCGCACCGTCCGGGTCTCGGGATCGAAGAGACGCGCCCCCTGGATCGCCAGCGCTCCGGCCGGCCGGTGGCTCAGCTTCGCCGCCTGTGCCCGCTCCCGCGCGGCCACGGCCTGCGTCTGGACCTTGAGCAGCGCGGGCATCGCCTCCTCCCAGCCCTCGGGAACGACGGTGGTCCAGCCGTCGTAGCGGCCGAAGAAGAGCCGCGGGTTGTCCATCCAGACGTAGAGCGGCACGGCGGTGAGGCCGGAGATGGCGTAGAGCGAGAGGTCCCGCGTCTTCCCGCCGGCCTCGGCCCGCGCGGCGGAGACGCTCTCGATCCGCGCCTCTCCCTCCGGCAGCAACGGCAGCTTGTGGTGCGGGCTCTGGAGCAGGGCCATCGCCAGCAGGCCGATCTCGATGTACGAGCCGTCCCGGGTGATGTAGAAGGCCGGAGCGGAGGTCTTCTTCTCGCCCTTGTCCGCGCCGCTGCTCCAGGTGGCCTTCCCCTTGCCGAGCTCGAACCGCTCGTCGACCGGGTTCCGCCAGTAATCGACGCCGGTGAGGTGCTCTCGCCAGGGGACTCCCCCGGCGTCACGCCGGAGCTGGAGGGTCAGGTCCTGGCCCCGTCCCCGGTCTTCCAGCTTCATGCTGACGGTCTCCTCGCCGTCCGGCCCGGCGTGAAGGGTCACAGCCCCGACGCGCACGTTGCCCAGGAAAATGGTGTAGCGGAGATCGCCCTCCGGCGTGGAGGGCCCGGTGGGCGGAGCGGCCGCTCTCCCCGGCTTGGCGCATACCAGGAGCGCCAGCGTGAGAAACCACACTTTGGACATGAGACTCCCCTCGACTCCAGATCCAGAAACAGAAACCCCCCTCGACACGAGGGGTAGAGCTGCAAAATGTGCCAGTAATGTTACAGCAAAACGGGTCTTATTGGATAGGCCTGACCCCGAGCGTCGTCCAAATGGCGTTCGGATCGTAAGTAATACCGTCTTTAACGGTAAGCACGACGCGCCGGACGTCGGAGATCCGGGCCGCCGGATCGCCGTCCACCAGCACCATGTCGGCGAGCTTGCCGGGCGCGATGGAGCCGAGGTCCTGGTCCCGCTTCATCACCCGCGCGGCGCCCA
>QHVW01000216.1 GCA_003223675.1 Acidobacteriota bacterium | reverse complement strand
CTTCGAGCCATTCCTCGAGGAGCTCGAAGGGGATCTCGTCGCCCGGGGCGAAGCGGCAGGTCACCCAGCCGCTCTTGCCGAGGCCGTACCCGGTAGGGGAGGTGAACGGCAGGGCCAGGGCCATCACCCCGGAAGCCGGCAGCTTCATGGACAGGCTCAGCCCCTCTTCGTCCAGGGCGATGAAGGCGAAGGCCTTCTTCCGGACCTTCATCGCGCGGTGCCCCCAGGGAAACTCCTCGTAGACCTCGGGGAAGGTGATCGCGATCTCCCGTAGGCGGTTTTCAGCGTCCTGCACAGGCGCCTCCTCATTTTGGGGTTCTTAGTGTACTATATGGAAACACCGCATCGATTTGGATCGTGAAAGGATCGATATGCCGAAGGTCGCTCTTGCGGATTCCTTGATGGACTGGGAGGCTCTGATCGCCAACGCGAGCATTCATGAGGCCGACGATCCCATCCTCGCCCGGAACCTCGCGGCGCTGCGGACCGTATTGGAGCACGCGAAAGAGACCGCGGCCTACCGGCTGCACCTGGAGGCCGAGCGCCAGGTCGCCACGCAGGCGCTCGCCGACGAACAGCCCCTCTTCGATGGCTTCGCGGATACGGTTCTCCGCCACGACCTGAACGGCCCGGCGGGACATGCGGTTCTGACTCATGCAGGGATTATGTCGGATCGGGACCCGAAAATTCCTGGGCCCGAAGGCCCCCCTGGAGTGCCGCCGGCGCCCTCCCGAATTGCCGCCCGGGATCTCGGAGGGCGGCGGCCGCCCAACGAGATTTTCCTCCGGGATCTCGCGGGGCAGTCGCTGCCCTCCGAGATTTTTCTCTGGGATCTCGCAGGGCAGCCGCTGCCCAACGAGATCCTCCTTCAGGATCTCGGAGGGCAACCGTTGCCCAGTGAGATTTTGTTCCGGGATCTCGGGGGGCAGCGGTTGCCCCGCGAGATCTTGACCGGAAATCTCGGAGGGCAGCGGTTGCCCCGCGAGATCCTGAACGAGAATCTCGTTGGGCAGCGGTTGCCCCACGAGATTTCCTTCCGGAATTTCGGAGGGCGGCCATTGCCCTCCGAGATCTCGCGACGGCGGATCCGGGGGGCCTTCCGGCCCCATGAAGCGTCGAGGCGCGGGAAGAGAGGGGAACGACGCGGAGCTCCTGGGGCCGGACCGCGAAGGAGGCCCATCCCGGCGAAACGCTATGCGCGGAGACGAGAGAGCCTTCCATGCCGAGCACACCCTTCTCCCGCACCTTCCACGTCCGCTGGGGCGACATGGGCTTCAACGCCCACGTGCGCAACACCGCCTACCTGGACACCGACGTGGACGTCCGCCTGATGTATTTCGCGGAGAACCGCTTCCCGCAGGCGCTGCGTCTGCCTTGATCGATGGCGGCCCAATGAAACGGCGCGGCAAGGAGCGAAATCGAAGAAACCCATAGACAAATATAGTTACAAAGAAAGGCACAATTCACAGACGTAAAAAGTCACCTCGCTGGCGCTCATTTGCCACTTCCTCAGGTAGCGACATGCTATACTAAAGCTGTAAAGGAGTGGAATCCCCCAACGCTGTCCGTCTAACCATAGATAGGACAGCAACCCGAGCCTCGTGCCCTGGATCGCGATCCAGGGTGAATCCGTGGGCTCTTCACACCCATTCTCGGTAAAGGAGACGACATCATGGGAGACCAGAAACAATTGACCTTTGAAGAGATCGATGCCCACATCAAGCGGGCCAACCTTGCGGATTTCGAGCCTGGTGGAAAGATGCACGTCACCCGAGAGATGGTCTCCGCCGCTCCCAGCGACGTGATCACCCGGGTGTGCGCCATCTATCACACGATCCGGCCGATCCTGCAAGGGCTCCTGTTGATTCCCTTCATCCCGTCCTCCTGGAAGACGGCCATCAAAGCCTTCATATCCCTGATGGACAATCTCTGCGGGAAGCAGTAGAAGGCTTGGGCTTGACGTCCTGGGGCCGCGCCGCGCGGCCTCAGGGCGTCATCCCGTCTCCGCGCCGTTGGAGCGCTCCTCCTGCTTTCCTCTGAAATGGATGGCGCCGGAAAGTCGCTTTCGGTACAGTCGGCCCATGAGGAACCGCCGTTGGAGCTCACTCCTCGGGATCGTTCTGTTGGCCGCGGCCTGTGCCCGGGAGCCGGAAGATCTCGCCGGCCTCGCCCACGCGGGCCGGGAGGCCCTGAAGCGCGGCGGGGTACAGCGGGCCGCGACCCTGCTCGAACGCGCGGTCGTCCTGGCTCCCGAGAATCCCAACCTCCTCTATGTCTGCGCCCGTGCCGAGTCCCTGGCGGGAGACCGGGACCGCGCCCTCCAGCACCTGGCCCGGACCGTGGACCTGGGGTTCGGTGACGGCGCGGCGCGGGAGCCGGCGTTCCGCTCCCTGGCGCCCCTGCCGGGCTTCCAGGGCTTGCTCCGGCGGATCGCGCGGCAGGGGAGCCCGGTCGATCCCAGCCGTCCGGCGTTCGTCCTGCCGAGCGATCTGATCCCTGAAGGGATGGCCTGGGACGCGGCCGGGCGCGCCTTCTACGTGGGGAGCCTGCTCCGCCACAAGATCGCCCGCATCGGTCCGGACGGCGTCGCACGCGACTTCGTGCCCTCTGGCGCCGGCGGGCTCGGCGAGGTGCTGGGGATGAAGGTCACCGGCCGGCCCACCGGGAGCGCAGTCCTGGACGGCCACGACCGCCAGCACCTCTGGAACGACCTCGCCTTCCTCCCCGACGGCGGCCTGGTGGTCACCGACAGCGAGGAGGGGACGGTCTATCGCGTCCGCAACGGCCGGGCCGAGCGCCTGCTCGCGCCGGGCAGCCTCCTCTATCCGAACGGCATCGCTACGACGCCGGACGGCCGTCGCGCCTTCGTGGCTCACGGCGAGGGGATCGCGATCCTCGACCTCGCCACCCGGCGCCTCGCCCCCCTGCCACACCCGGACGGCGTCGCGATCCTCGGCATCGACGGCCTCTATCTCGATCTCCAGCCCGCGGGCGGGCGCCTGATCGGAGTCCAGAACGACACCGATCCCATCCGCCTGATCGCCCTGCCACTCGATGCCACCCTGACCCGCGTCACCGGCCTGACGATCCTCGCCGCGCGCACCCCCAACCTCCCACTCCCCACCACCGGCGCGCTGGTGGGAGGCGACTTCTACTACATGGCGAACACCCAGACCGACCAGCTCAGCGACGACGGCCGGCTGCTGGTGCCGCTGGAGAAGCTGCAGCCGGTGATGGTGCGGGTGATGCGGTTGCCGTGATCTGGAGCCGAGAGCTACACATTCCTGGAGACGCGAAATCGTCCATCCTCGAATGGTAAAATAGATTCCCTGCCCAGGTGACGGGCGAAGGCGTTTCAAGATATGTGGCGACGAGCCCAGCCTTGGAAAACGAGGATCTCATCCAAGCCGGCCCGGGCCGCCCCTTGACGCAGAGGTGGCCCCGAATAACGTCGTTCTCGATGGTGAGGTGACCTTGGCTCTGCCCAAGACGTTTGGCTAACTGTCCTGGTCGTATGACTTCACAACCGCCCCTAGATGGCTGATGAGCTCAGGAACGTGGGTTTCGGCTACATCCCATACGATGAAATAATCAACATCCGCGTAATCATGAATGAGACGGTCTCGCATGCCGGCGACTTTCTTCCATTCAATCTGAGGGATCTGCTCTCGTATCTCCTGTGGAATCTTCTTAGCCGCCTCTCCCATGATCTCGATGCTTCTCACAAAGGCTCGCTTCCTCACCTCGTCAAGGACGAAATCCTCAAAAGATATCTGGGCGACCTGGGCCGCCAAGAATTCGGCCTCGAGAAGGATGTCACGCAGGAGCTCAAGCGTCGAGGGCAGCATAGCGGACGGTCGGCAGGATCAGACGCGATTTCCTCTGACTCAAGGAGCCATCCGTCACGAGATCGATGGGCCTCTTGAAGAGATGACGTCGACGTCGCTCTCAGGCTTGGCCTCGCCTTTGGCGAAAGAGCCGAACACGCCAATCCGCCGCACACCGAGGGCGCGCAGCTCAGCGGCATGAGCTTCCATCAATTTCCAGGGATTTATATCGCCGGCCATGTGGATTCACTACTCCCGCCGGTTCACCCACTCCCACCCGAACCGCCCCTTGATGCACAGATGTCCCCGCGTGACGTCGTGGTCGATCGGCGAGGTGGCCTTGACGATCTTCTCGTCCTGCACGTGGACGGTGAGCGTGCAACCCACTCCGCAATAGGGGCAGATGGTGTCCGTGGCGGTCTGGCGGGATTCGTCCCAGGCTTCAGCCTGGCGGAGGTCGAACTCGCTCTTGAACATCAGGGCGCCGGTGGGGCAGACGCCGATGCAGTTGCCGCAGTAGACGCAGGCCGAGTCCGGCAGCGGGACGTCGTATTCCGTGGAGATGCGGGCCTCGAAGCCGCGGCCGGCGAGCGCAATGGCAAAAGTATTTTGCGCGTCCGTGCCGCAGGCCTCCACGCACTTGTAGCAGAGGATGCACTTCGAGTAGTCGCGGACGTAGAGCTCGTTGTCCACCTTCACCGGCTGGCCCACCGTGGCCGCGTGGCCGTCGTGCGGCGGATGATGATGGCCGGGCCGGGCGAGGTCCCTTTCGTGGTCCCGCGCGGGCGGGGCCGGCGGGCCGAAGCGCTCGGGGTGGGCGTCGTAGCGCTCCATGTAGCCCGGGATCTGCGGCGCGGTCGACAGGTCCACCGACGAGCCCAGCAGCTCCAGCACCATCCGCCGGCTCAGGCGCACGCGCTCGGAATCGGTATGGACCACCATCCCCGGCTCGGCCTTGCGCGAGCAGGCGGGAACCAGCGTGCGCGAGCCCTCCACCTCCACCACGCAGATGCGGCAGACGTTGACCGGCGTCAGGTTCTCCAGGAAACAGAGGGTGGGCGTGTCGATCCCGATCTGGCGCGCGGCTTCGAGCAGCGTCGCGCCCTCGGGCACGGCCACGCTCTGGCCGTCGATGGTCAGCTCCACCGCGCGGCGCGGCCGGGGGGGCGGCACCACCGGCAGCGGTCCGCGGGGGACGGGAATCTTGGAATCGGGGGCGTCCTGGAAGGTCATAAAGTTTTTTCCTGATAGATAGGAAGCCGGGCGAGCGCCGATTCGATCGCTCCCGAGGCGGTCTGGCCGAGGCCGCAGATGGAGGCGTCGCGCATCGCCTGCCCCAGCTCCTTGAGCAGGGCGACCTCGGCCGCCACCGATCCCAAGGGCCGGTCCGTGGCCAGCCGGTGCAGCAGCTCCTCCTGGCGTACGGTGCCGACGCGGCAGGGGACGCACTGGCCGCACGATTCGTCGCGGAAAAACTGTGCGATCCGCCGCAGGATCTGGCGCAGATCGACGGTGTCGTCGAACGGCATCACCACGGCCGAGCCGAGGGTGGCGCCGATGGCGCGCGTCCCCTCGAAGGTGAGCGGGGCGTCGAGATGGTCCGGGGTCACGAAGGCGCCGGCCGCGCCGCCCAGCAGGATGGCTTGGATGCGTCCACTGCCATCAAAACCGCCGGCGAGATCGATCAGCTCCCCCAGGGTGATCCCGAACGGCGCCTCGTAGACCCCGGGGCGCTTCACGTGGCCGGAGACGCAGAAGAGCTTGGGGCCGGTCGAGCGCTCGGTGCCGATGGCGGCGAACGCCTTCCCCCCTTCGATCACGATGGGGAGGACGTTGACCAGGGTCTCGACGTTGTTGATCACGGTGGGTGCCCCGAACAGGCCGGCCTCGGTGGGGAACGGCGGCTTGTTGCGCGGCTCGCCGCGGCGTCCTTCCAGGGAATTCATCAGCGCCGTCTCTTCTCCACAAATGTAGGCCCCGGCCCCGCGCCGCAGCTCGATGTCGAAGCGCACGCCGTCGCCCAGGATGTCGTCCCCCAGGAAGCCGCGCTCGCGGCAGCGCTGGAGGGCGTTCTCGATCCGCGCCAGGGCCAGCGGGTATTCGCCGCGGAGGTAGAGATACCCCTTCTCGCAGCCGGTGGCGAAGCCGGCGATGGTCATCGCCTCGATCAGCGCGAAGGGATCGTTCTCCATCAGCACGCGGTCCTTGAAGGTGCCGGGCTCGGACTCGTCGGCGTTGCAGACGAGGTAGCGCGGCAGCGTGGCCGAGCGCGCCCCCTGCCACTTGACGCCGGTGGGGAAGGCGGCGCCGCCGCGCCCCACCAGCTTGGAATCGACCACCTCGCGCACCACCGCCGCCGGGCCCATCTCGAAGGCGCGGCGCAGGGCGAGGAACCCGCCCGCGGCCCGGTAGTCGTCCAGGCTCGTGGGATCGATGCGGCCGACGCGGGCCAGCAATTTCAATCCGGGCTCACCCGTCTGCGGCACCGACGTGGCGAGGTCCGGCTGGGGGATGGGGACGCCCACGGCGGCGGAGAGGATGTCGCCGCTGGTGGCCGGGGCCAGCGCCTGATCGCGCGGCGGATCGCCGGACGCCACCACCAGCGCCGCCGGGGCCCGCTCGCAGAGGCCGAGGCAGGGGCTGCGGTGCCAGGTGGCGTGGCCGTCCCGGCTCTCCCCCGCGGGGCCGAGCGCCGTCTCGACCTCCGCGCAGAGTGCTTCGGCGCCGCGGGCGTGGCAGGCGATGTCGTCGCAGACGTGCACGGTCACCGGCGGATGGGGGCGGGTCTGGAAGAGGGCGTAGAAATCCGCCACGCCGAAGGCTTCGGCCGGCGGCACGTCCAGCCGCTGGCAGGCGTAGTTGAGCGCCCCCGGGCTGATCCAACCCTTGCGGTCCTGGATGGCGTGCAGCACGGGGAGCAGGTACTGCCGGCGGTGGCCGTTCAGGGGCAGACCGGCCAGCCGGCGATCGACCGCCTCCATCTCCTCGGGATCAGGCTCGTGGGCGGTGAAGTGCAGATCCATGCGTTTCCTGTCTCCCGGCCAGACGCGCGTCGGTGCCATCCGGCCTCATCGGCTCGATCCGTACTGCCGTGGCCTTGAACTCCGAGGTGCCGGAGTCGGGATCGACGGCGTCGATCGTCAGCTCGTTGGTGGCCACCTGGTCGGGGAAGTGGAGGGTCATGAACGCGAGCCCCGGCCGCAGCCCGGGATCGAAGCGCACGGGCGCGACCACGGAGCCGCGCCGCGAGATCACACGCACGGGATCCCCCTCGGCCACCCCCAGACGCCAGCCGTCCTCGGGATGGAGGTCGATCCCCGCCTTGCGGCGGAGCGGCGAGGCGTAGAGCCCGGTCTGGACGCCCGTGTTGTACGAGTCCAGATGCCGGCCGGTGGTCAGGCGGATGGGGAACTCGTCGGTGAGCTCGTCGACCGGCGGATCGTGCTCCACGGCCTTGAACGGCGCCCGCGGCCCCACGACCGGCCGCTCCCACAGCCGGCCGTGCAGGTAGAGCTCGCCCGGGTGCGACTCGTCGTAACAGGGCCACTGGAGCCCGTCCTCCGCCTCCAGCCGCGCGTAGGACATGCCGGCGTGCGGGGGTGAGACGGTGCGCAGCTCGTTCCACAGCTCCTCGGCGGTCGGATTCCCGAGGTCGCGCCCCATGCGGCGGGCGAGGTCGCAGAGGATCTCGACGTCGTCGCGCACGCCGGCCGGCGGCGGCAGGGCCCGGCGCACCCGCTGCACCCGGCGCTCGCTATTGGTGACCGTCCCCTCGGACTCGCACCACCCCGCGGCGGCCGGCAGCACCACGTGGGCCAGCTCGGCGGTGGCGGTGAAGAGCATGTCCTGCACGACCAGGGTGTCGAGGCCGCCGAGCAGGCGCATGGTGCGGTGCTGGTCCGCCTCGGAGTTGGCCGGGTTCTCCCCGATCACGTAGAGAGCGGTCATCTCGCCGTGCTCCATGGCCTCGAACATCCCGGAGAGGTGCCACCCTCCCTTCGGCGGGATCGTCACCCCCCAGGCGCGCTCGAATTTGGCGCGCAGCGCGTCGTTCTCCACGTGCTGGAAGCCGGGCAGGCGGTCGGGGAGGGCCCCCATGTCGCCGCCCCCCTGGACGTTGTTCTGCCCGCGCAGGGGGCAGACCCCGGAGCCGTAGCGCCCCACGTGGCCGGTGAGCAGGCTGAGGTTGATCAGCGCGCGCACGTTGTCCACCGCGTTGTGATGCTCGGTGATGCCGAGGGTCCAGCAGAGCACGGCGCGGTCGGCGCGCGCGTAGGCATGGGCCAGCTCGCGGATCTGCGCCGCCGGCACGCCGGTCACCAATTCGGCCCGCTCCAGGGTCCAGGGCTCGACGGAACGGCGGAAGTCGTCGAAGCCGCTGGTGGCGTTCTCGATGAAGCTCCGGTTCTCCAGCCCCGCCGCCAGGATCTCGCGGGCGATGGCGTTCGCCAGCGGGATGTCGGTGCCCACGTGGAGCGGCAGGTGGCCGGTTCCGGAGACCGCCCACTGGGCGGAGGTCGTCTTGCGGGGATCCACGGCGTAGAGCCGGGCCCCGCGATGGATCGCCTTGAGCACGTGATGGAAGAAGATCGGATGCGCCTCCCGGGCGTTGCTCCCCCAGAGGATGACGAGATCCGTCTCTTCCACCTCGCGATAGGAGGTGGTCCCGCCGCCCGCACCGAAGACCGCCGCCAGACCGGCGACGCTGGGGGCGTGTCAGGTCCGGTTGCAGCTATCGATGTTGTTGCTGCCCACCACCGTCCGGGCGAATTTCTGCGCCAGGTAGTTCATCTCGTTGGTGGTCTTGGAGCAACTGAACAGCCCGAACGTCTGCGGGCCATGCTTCTCGACCGCCGAACGGAATCCCATCGCCGCCCGGTCGAGCGCCTCGTCCCAGGTGGCGGGACGCAGCGAGCCGTTCTCGCGGACGAGCGGGGTGGTGAGACGGGTGTTGCGCTTGGACATGGGGTTTCCTCCGGAGGGCGAGTATACAACGCGGTACGAGATTCTTCCGTGCTACCATAGGGAGGCGAGGAGTTGCGTCACGACGGGCTCATATGATGAGATCTCGCAACCCGTCGGGGAGGCAGGAACGTATATGAGCGCTCTTCCGCTCGAGCAAGAGGTCGAATACCCCACCTCCGACGGCCAGCCCATGGCCGAGTCTCCATTTCACGCCCGGGTGATGACAGACCTCCTCTTCGGTCTGCAAACCCGCTATGGCGCACTGGCGGACGCCTGGGAGGGAATCAACTTCTTCCTCTACTATGAGAAGGGCAACCCCAAGGCCCGCGTCTCTCCGGATGTAATGCTGGCCAAGGGGGTGGCCCGCTGGGACCGTCAAAACTACCTGCTGTGGAAGGAGAGGCCGCCGAGCCTGATCGTGGAGGTCACCTCGCGGAAGACCCGGCGCAAGGACACGGGGCCCAAGAAGGACCTCTACGAGCGGATCGGCGTGGAGGAGTACATCCTCTTCGATCCCCTTGGAGACTACCTGCGTCCTCCGCTCCAGGGATACCGGCTGCTGCGGGGACGCTATCAGCCCCTTCCCCTGGCCGAAGACGGCACGCTGCTGAGCCGGACCACTGGCCTGCGGATGAAATCTGAAGGCCACCGGTTACGGCTGATCGACGCCGCCACGGGAGAGGCGCTCCTGTGGCCGGATGAGATCGAGGCGGCCAAGCGCGAGGCGGAAGCGGCGCTGCGGGAAGCGGAAGCCCGAGCCCAGGCCGCGGAGGCAAGGGCCAGGGCCCTGGAAGAAGAGCTCAAGCGGATTCGAGGGGCGCAACAAGGCCGGTGATCTCTGTGGAGTGCCCTCCTGCTGACCGCTACGGATGTCTTGGGAGCTCAAGGAGAGGCAAGGACCGGTGTAGGAATCGACCTGGCGTCAAGGAAAACCCTCGGTATGGGCGCGAGCAATCTCCTCTTCGATCTGGTCCCAATCCTCCTCGATAGGGACTTCGAGCCGCAGGATCTCCTGGACGATCTCGCGCCGGCTGGGCGAGGGGCTCAGATCCTTCGGTCCCATGGCCGAACCGCCACCATCCTGATTCGGGAGCATATGCAGATCCATCCGCAGAAGAGACTTCCCCTTTGAAACTGGGGTGTGGGGGATTCGAAGCCGGTTCGTTCGAGCGCTTATCGATCCCCAGCCGTTCCGGTCGGCATCAGCTCGTAAACCATCTGCCTTGGCTGGTCGACCCGTTTCGACGCGTCCAGGATCTCCATCGAGACAACGTTGCCGACGGCTTCGTAGTCCAAGATGACGCCAGGCTTCTCCTCGTCGCTTTCGACCACTGGTAGGTCGCTCAGGATGATGCTCAACGTATCCGTGCCGACGTCATAAATCACTCGCATGGAGCCTCCAGTACTTCCCGACCTTGCTCGTGCGATAGGCGGACGCGACCTCGGCGGGATCTCGGTCAACGTCCACGAAGACTCTCAGGATGTAGACCTTGCTCTCCGAAGGCCCTGAGACTCTTTTCTGGTAGATACACCTGCCCAGTCTCTGCTCCTCGGACTGCTCGGGAGCCCGGAGCACAGATGATACCTCTGACTCCGAGATTCCCCGCCGCTCCATCTCGAAGCGGGCGTGGTAGGTGAAAACGAAGTGCTCGATCGCCGGGCATGTCACGGGTTTAGTCTATACGACCGCGACCAGAGGGGGGCAAGCCCCCATACGCGTTAAGGCGCTGCTCCTGGAGGATGCCGGAGCGCTCCCAGATCTGCCGGATCAGCCCCTCGGCAGAAATTGTTGCTTTGAGCTTGGGCAGCAACGACTCGATCAGGCCGCAGAAAGCAGGTATATCGGCTTCCAGGAGATCCTCTTTCAGATAGTGGAAGGCGATCGATTGGAGGACCATCCGCTTTTCTTTGAGCGTAGGTACCTCCGGAAGCTGAAGGCGCTTGTCCTGGCGATCCCAGGCTCCTACGGAGCCCAAATTCAGCTACGGAGCCCAAATTCAGCCAACTCCAGCTTCACCCCTTCGCTCCCCGCTGCCTCACCCGGAACCGCAGGCTCGCCGTCTGCTCGCTGAGGGTGTCGATCGCCATTCGGGTCTCGCGGACGAGGAGAACGGCCCCGAAGATGATGCTCCCCACGGCGACCAGGCCGGCCGCGATCACCACGTAGCCCAGGAGGGTGGCCACCCAGGCGGGTGCGCTCGTCGCCAGGACCGCGCCGGCCAGAGAGAGCAGGGCGGCCGAGGTGAAGCCGCTGACCGCCAAGTAGAAGATCCGCAGCGCCCGCACCAGCAGCACGGAACGCTTCTCCACGACCGTGAGCTCGCGCAGGCGTTGCGCGTCCGCCTCAGAGCCCGGGTCCTGGCTCGCATCGAGCTCCTTGCTGAGCGCCCGCGCCCGGTCCACCGCCCGGGCCAGCCGGTTGCTGGTGCTCAGGATCAGCACCGTCGAAGAATTGGTCAGGATGGCTGGCGCCACGATGAAGGAGAGGACGGCGAACGGGTTCGAGGGAAGGGGGTCCATGGGCGTCAGTTTGACACGGGGGAAGGTATGAAATGGCGGCGGACCGGGTCAACCTGGCGCCCGGCCCGCCGCCTGGTATTCGGCTTCGCTGGAAGATTCTTACATCAGGTGACGGGTGCCGCCCGGCTTGACCTCGCCCCATCCGCCGCTGGGGCAGTTGCCCCGGTCCGGGAGCTTGAGGCAGAAGCAGACGGTGGAGCTGCCGGAATCGAGCTTGGCGGTCTGCCCGGCGTCGACGGTCAGCTTCTTGGCCTCGGGCTTGGCGTCGCACGCGGAGTCGGAGCCATAGCGGGTATAGAGGTCGATGGGGTGGTTGCCTCCGTTGACGAAGGTCACCCCGCTGCCCGCCGTGTCGGCCGCGGCGGCCGCCAGGGTGAGCGCCGCGGCGGTGGCCACACCGAGGGCAAGGGTACGCAGGAAAGGCTTGTGCTGCATGTCGTTTTTCCTCCTTGGATGAGGCCCCAAGAGGATGGAAGCGGGGCCATCTGCTCGTGCTACGAGCAAATTCAAGGCCAGCCTTGACGGCGGGGGACAGTGCGCTACTCTTCTCCCTGTGGCCTGCGCCGAGCGGCGCCAGGGAGGCTCACTTTTCCAGTTTCCCTACACCTCTATAGCAGGAGCGAGTGTAAGGAGAGCAGCGTATGGATCTCACAGCTTCCGCCGCGATTCCCGCTTCCCATCCCTCTCTCCGGGAGAGCCTCAACACCCGGTGGCACGAGCGGTCCCTCCAGGTGTTCATGCTGGTCGTGCTGGGCCACTGGTCCGAGCATCTGGCCCAGGCATTCCAGATCTGGGGCCTGCACTGGCCTCCCGACCAGGCGCGCGGCGTCCTCGGCCTGTGGTATCCCTGGCTGATCAAGTCCGAGGTGCTCCACTACGCCTACGCGGTGGTGATGCTGTTCGGCATCTGGCTGCTGCGGCCGGGGTTCACCGGCCTGTCGCGGACCTGGTGGAACGTGGCGCTGATCATCCAGTTCTGGCACCACATCGAGCACGCGCTGCTCCAGGGGCAGGTCCTCTTCCAACATAACCTGTTCAACCGGCCGGTGCCGACGAGCATCGCCCAGCTCTGGGTGCCGCGAGTCGAGCTGCACCTGATCTACAACACGCTGGTGTTCATCCCGATGGTGATCGCCATGTACTACCACATGTTCCCGCCCCAGGGAGACGCCGCCCACATGCGATGCACCTGCGCCGTCCAGCCTCGTGTCGCCGCCGTGGCGTGAGGGATGGCGCGGCAGGGTATCGGGACAGACGGGGGTACGGACTGGCTCCGCGTACCGGTGCTGGGCCGCTTCCTGCGCTGGCGCCACGCGCGGACGGCGATGCAGATCCCCCTCTTCGCGCTCGCCGTGCTGATGATCGTGCACGGCCTCTTCGGTCCCCAGCTCTCGGCCCGCAACTCGGCCAGCCTGCTGACCTGGATCCACTTCCGGGGCGGCGTGCTGATCGCCCTCCTGGTGGCCGGCAACCTGTTCTGCATGGCCTGCCCCTTCATGCTGCCGCGCGAGATCGCCCGGCGCTTCCTCAAGCCCGCGCTGCACTGGCCCCGGTGGCTGCGCAACAAATGGCTCTCGCTCGCCCTCTTCGTGCTCATCCTCTTCGCCTACGAGCTGTTCGACCTGTGGAGCAACCCCCGCTGGACGGCCGGGCTGATCCTCGCCTACTTCGCCGGCGCCCTGGTCGTGGACGGCCTGTTCAAGAAGGCGTCGTTCTGCAAGTGGGTCTGTCCCATCGGCCAGTTCAACTTCGTGGCCTCGACCCTCTCCCCCCTGGAGGTGAAGGTCGCCGATCCGGACGTCTGCGCCGGGTGTGAGACGCTCGACTGCATTACGGGGACCCGGCATTCTGATGTCATCGTGCAGCGGGGGTGCGAGCTGATGCTCTTCCTGCCCGAGAAGAAGGGCAACATGGACTGCACGTTCTGCCTGGACTGCGTCCACGCCTGCCCCCACGACAACGTCGCCCTGGCCACCCGGCTGCCGGGGAGCGAGCTGTGGACCGATCCGCGCCGCTCCGGCGTCGGCTTCTTTTCCAAGCGGAAGGACCTCTCGGCGCTGGTCGTGGTCTTCACTTTCGGCGCGCTGCTGAACGCCTTCGGCATGGTCAGCCCGGTCTACGCGCTCGAATCCTGGCTGGCGGCGCGGATGGGGACCACCCACGAGGCGCCGGTGCTCGGCGCGATCTTCCTGCTCCTCCTGGTGATCGAGCCGGCCCTCCTGCTCGGCCTCGCCGCCGGGCTGACGCGCTGGGGGGCGCGGGTGCGCGACGCCCTCCTGCCGCTGGCGGCGCGCTTCTCATACGCCCTGGTCCCCCTGGGGGTGGGGATCTGGATGGCGCACTACAGCTTCCACCTGCTCACCAGCCTGCTCACCTTCATCCCGGTGATCCAGAGCGCCTTCGCCGACTTCGGGCT
>QHVW01000014.1 GCA_003223675.1 Acidobacteriota bacterium | reverse complement strand
GACCGCCGGGGCGGGCTGGAGCCGCTGCCCCGCGGGGGTGTCGAGCGGAATCATCCGCTCGTTGCCCGGCTCGGTCTCCAGGCGGTCTTTGAAGCCCCAGCCGCGCCCGCCGGTCACCAGCCCGAGGCCGCCCTGGAGGAAGCCGCCCAGGAGGCCGTGATCGAACGACTGGTGGAAGTTGCGCACCGGCCAGAGCTCTTCCCTGATCCAGCTCGCGTCGATCTTGGATTGATAGGCCGCCAGCCGTTCGGCCGTGGCGTCGCCGGCCTTGAGGGCCTCGACGATCGTCTCGGCGGCCAGCATGCCGGACTTCATACCGAGGTGGATCCCCTTCAGACGCTGGCTGTTGAGCATGCCGCCTGAGTCCCCCACGATCAGGAAGCCGTCGCCCCAGGGGCGCGGCATCGACCACCAGCCCCCCTCGGGGATCGCCTTGGCGCCGTAGAAGGCCATCTTCCCCCCTGCGAGCATCTTCGCGATCTCGGGGTGGGTCTTCAGGCGCTGGAATTCCTGGTGGGGATCGAAATAGGGGTTCTTGTAGTCGAGCCCGGCGACCAAGCCCACGATGAGCTGGTCGTTCTGCATCCCATAGATGAAGCCGCCGCCGAAGTTTTCGAAGCCCAGCGGCCAATTCATGGTGTGGATCACCTCGCCGGCCTTGACCCGCCCGGCGGGTAAGTCCCAGACCTCCTTGAGGCCGATGGCGTAGATCTGGGGGTTCTTTCCCTGCCAGAGGCCGAACGGCTCGGCGAGCTGCTTGGTGAGGGTCCCCCGAACCCCCTCGCCCAGCACCACCACCTGGGCGCGGATGTCCACCCCCGGCTCGTAGTTGGCCTTCTTCTCCCCCGAGCGGGAGATCCCCTTGTCGCCGGTGCGCACGCCGACCACCCGGCCGTTTTCGACCAGGGCGCGGGCGGCGGGGAATTCGAAGAAGATGTCCACCCCCTCGGCCTCGACCTTGGGGGCCATCCACTTGAGCAGCTTGCCGAGCGAGGCCACGTAGTTGCCGTGGTTGTTCATCGGCGGCGGGATGGGCATGGAGAGGGCCTTCGTCTCGGTCATCCAGAGGACCTTCTCCCCCTCGATCCGGGCCTCGAACGGGGCCGACTCCCAGTCCTGCGGGAACAGCTCCTGGAGGGCCCGCGGATCGACCACGGCGCCCGAGAGGGCATGGCTGGTGATCTCCCGCCCCTTCTCCAGGACGGCGATCGCGAGCTCCAGGCCGTTCTGCCTGGCCAGCCGCGCGAGGTGGCAGGCCCCCGCCAGGCTGGCCGGTCCGGCGCCTACGAAGACGACATCCAGCTCCAGAGTTTCGCGCTCGTCGCTCATGCCTGCGATTTCCTCCCGGGAGATGCTACGAATCCGTCACAACGAGGCTCTGAAAAACCTGTTGCAACCGGCGGCGGGGATGCTACCATGGCGCCCTTCGGGCGTCATGGCGACCAACCTCACAGCAGCTCCCTCGGCGCGGGCCCCGGAGGGCGGGGGGATCGACCCAACCGGCGACAGGCTCCGTGTCAGCCGCGTGGGCGCGGTCCGGGCCGACGCCCCCACTTTCGCGGACGACGTCCGCCGCGGCCTCACCGCCAGCCCCAAGTTTCTCTATCCCAAGTACTTCTACGACGAGCTGGGCTCGCGGCTGTTCGAGGCGATCACCGCGCTGCCCGAGTACTATCCGACGCGGGCCGAGGCCGAGATCCTGCGGACCTACGCGGGGGAGATCGTCTCGGCCCTGGGCGGTCCGGTCTGGTTACTGGAGCTCGGGAGCGGCGACGGGCAGAAGACCCGGCTGCTGATCGAGGCCCTGCTGGCCCGGCAGGGGACGCTGGAGTACGTGCCGGTCGACATCTCCGAGTCGGCCGTCGAGGCGAGCAGCCGGTCGCTGCTCTACACGTATCCGGACCTCCGGATCACGGGCTACATTGGGGAGTACCACCGGGCCCTCCGCGCCATCCGGCAGGACCGGGTGCTGCCTGGGCGCACGCTCGTGCTCTTCCTCGGCTCCACCCTGGGGAATCTGGACCCGGAGGAGCGGATCGCCCTCCTGCGCGACGTGCGGGCCCTGCTGGACCCCGGCGAGGGGTTCCTCCTCGGCGTCGACCTCAAGAAATCCGAGGACGTGCTGATCCCCGCCTACGACGATCCGCTGGGGGTGACCGCCGCCTTCAATCTGAACCTCCTGGCCCGCATCAACCGCGAGCTGGACGGGGAATTCGACCTCGGCGCCTTCCGCCACCGGGCCCTCTACAACCGCGAGGAGGGGCGGGTCGAGATGCACCTGGTGAGCCGCCGCGCCCAGACGGTGGCGATCCGGGATCTGGGGATCGAGGTCCCCTTCGCCGCGGGGGAGTCGATCCAGACCGAGAATTCCTACAAGTTCGATCTCCCCCAGATCGCAGCCCTGGCCGCCGCGACCGGCTTCGCGGTGCGGCGGACGTGGACGGACTCTCAGGGGCGGTTCGCGTCGAATCTGCTGGTGGCGGTGTAGGCTTTGACAAGCCCCCCTCCTCCGCGTAGCATTCGCCGTCCGGGCCGGTGTAGCTCAGTTGGTTAGAGCGCCTGACTGTGGATCAGGAGGTCTCCGGTTCAAATCCGGACACCGGTACCACCCTTCTCAACAGTACCAGCCTGTTCCCTGGAGGACGGCCCCCAATGGCAGATACGACAGTGGAGCCGCGCACCTCGCGCGGACTGCGCGACCTGTTGCCCGCCGAGATGCTGGCGCGGCAGTGGATGATCGACACCATCCGCGGCGTCTACGAGCTTTACGGCTTCGTGCCGATCGTCACGCCCGCGATCGAATACCTGGACGTGCTGCGCGGCTCCTCGGCCGGCGCCGAGACCCAGCAGTCGATCTTCACGGTGCGGAACCCGGAGAAGGAGGAGCTGGGGCTCCGCTTCGACCTCACCGTCCCCCTCGCCCGGGTGATCGCCCAGTACCGCGACCTGCCGCGGCCGTTCCGCCGCTACCAGGTCTCGCCGGTCTGGCGCGCCGACAAGCCGGGGCCGGGCCGCTTCCGCGAGTTCACCCAGTTCGACCTCGACTCGGTCGGTGTCGAGTCCGAGATCGCCGACACCGAGATCATCGCCGGCATGTGCGACACCCTGAGCGCCCTCCGGGTGGGGCCGTTCCAGGTGCGCTTCTCCTCACGCGGCATCCTCAACAGCCTGCTCGCCTACGCGGGCCTCTCCAGCGAGCAGGGGGCCGACGTCTTCCGCGTGCTCGACAAGCTGGACAAGGTCGGTCCCGAGAAGGTGCGCCTGGAGCTGACCACCGGCTACGTCGACTCCTCGGGCGATCCCATCCCCGGCGTGGGCCTCTCCTCCGAGGCGGTGGACAAGATCGAGCGCTTCCTCCAGATCCGATCGGACGACCGCCGCGAGGTGGTGGCCCA
>QHVW01000013.1:619-6150 GCA_003223675.1 Acidobacteriota bacterium | reverse complement strand
CGGCTGTTCGTGGAGACCGCCGGCGAGGCGCTCGACAACCCCGCGCCCCTGGCCGCCGCCCGCATGCGCGCCGACATCCAGGGGGCGACCTCGGTCACCCCTCTGCTCTCCCCTCTCGACCACCACACGCTCATCGGCGTCGACGTCCAGGGGGGCGGCCAGGAGATCGTCTACCAGAAGATCGATGACACCATCTACCGGTCCGTCATCCTCTTTCCGGGCAGCCCGCCGCAGGACCCCGTGCCCCTCTGGCGCGGGGTGACGTTCTGGAGCTGCGAGGCAGGAGGCACGGACGCGCCGGTCATCCTGGACATCACCTACTCGCGGCGCACCACACCCCATACGCCGCTCCCGGTGCTGCCCGTCTACCGGGGGCCGCTCGCGGAGAACGCCAAGGAGATCCTGTACGTCCTGCCGCGGGGGAACGGCTGGTGAGAGCGCGCCGGCGGGAGCAATCCGGAGCCGCGCTGATCATGGCGCTGCTGGTTCTCTTCCTGCTCTCGATGGTGCTGGCCCTGCTCGCCGAGTCCCTCCTGCTCCGCATGCGGATGGCACGCGACGAAGCGGAGACGGTCGCCGTGGACAGTCTCTCCGACTCGGCGCTGGAGGAGGCCATGGCCGAGCTCGCCCTGGACCCCAACTACACGGGAGCGCCCAAGCACGACTTCGGCGGCGGCACCCTCCAGACCAAGGTCCAATCCCTCGGACCCGGCCTCTACGACGTGACGGCGACCGCCACCTACGGCTACCGCCACCGCGTGGTCGAGGCCCAGGTCTTCCGCGGCGGCGGCGGGGTCACCCTGCGACATTGGCGGCGGGTGCCAGGCTGAAACATCTTTGCGCGTTTTCCGTAAACCTGGAGAACTGCAGGTTTGTGGTCCCTTCCGATGGCTGGCGCGCGAGGACAGAGGATTCCAAGGAGGCTCGAACCATGAAGCCTGTATCGAGATGCTTTGCCCTGCTCGCCCTCGCCCTCCTCGCTCTGCCGCTCCACGCGGCCGGGCTTCACGAGGTGGGCTTCGGAGTCTCGGTGGCCGATGACGAGTACAACGAGCTCCGCCAATCGGTGGCGCTCCTCGCCGACGGCAGCTTCGCCACCGTCTGGAACACGGCCGGCGACGCCCGGCTCCAGATCCTGCGGCCGGACGGCTCGAAGGTCTTTTCCGACGACGGCCGTAGCGTCACGGACCTCCCCTTGCCGTTCAGCAGCATCGTGGTGACGGCCAACCCGGCCGGCGGCGCGTTCGTGGCGTTCTCCGGCGGCGCGCCCGGCGGCACGCAGGTCTTCGTGCAGTCCTTCGACGCCGACGGCAACCCCCGCTGGGAGACGAGCGGCGTCTTCGCCGCGGTCCCGCGGTTCGGGGACGACCAGCTCGAAACGCAACTGGTCGCGGCTCCCCAGGGGGGTGCCTATGTGTGCTTGCACAGCTTTCACAAGATCGGCGCCCTGGGAGATGAGATCGTCTGCCAGCGCCTCAGCGCCGGCGGCCAACGCCTGTGGACCGACCAGGGGGTGTCGGCGAACGGCGGCCCGGACGGGAATTTCCGGACGCTCCCGAAGGTGGTCCGGGACGACCGCAACGGGCTGATGGTCTTCTGGCGCAATGGCCTCATGGGCCTGCTGACGCCGAACGAGCACGTCCGGATCGAGGGCCAGCACCTCTCGCCCGACGGCGCGCGGAGCTGGGGAACGCGCGGCCGGATCGTCCGCACGACGAAGCTCACCGCCGGCACCGCCGGCTACCTCTCCACCTCCCTCGCCGCCGTGGCCGACGGCCAGGGGGGCGCCGTCGTCTCCTTCGATGACGGGACGGCGCCGACCAACCTGGACGTCTTCGCGCAGCGGATCACCGGCGACGGCCGCCTCCTCTGGCGGAACGGGGTCGCCGTGGCGACGGGCAGCGGCTATCAGGCGAACGACTCGCTGACCGCCACGCGGGACGGCGGCGCCTTCGTCACCGTCTGGATGCCGGTGGATTTCGGCAACGAGCTCTGGCTCTACCGGCTTGGAGCCAACGGCAAGGCGCTCTGGAAGCAGCAGGTGGCCTCCGGCGATCCGCGCCTCGCCTTCTCCGACCTGGGCGCCTACGCCTCGTTCGACAACGGCCGGCTGCGCCTCGCCTGGGAGCATTACCGGACGGACGGGAGGTCGTTCGACGTCTATCTGGCGGTCTACGACCTCGCCGGCCACCGTCTGAACGGCGCGGACGGGACCCCGCTCAACAGCGACCAGCACTCTCAGTTCCTGCGCGGCTTCGCCTTCGATCCCGCGCGCAAGCAGGGCCTCGCCGTCTGGGACGACCAACGCAAAGACAACGCCGCCGATTTCGATACCAGGGGAGCGCTGTACCAGGAGTGAGGCTGAGGCCGCCCGGGGATAAAATGCCCGGGCGGCCCTCGCCCTACCGCCCTCCGAACACCCGCGTAATCCAGCGGAAGATCGGCTCCTCCACGAAGTCCCGGTGCCGGTCGGTCATGAAGTGATCGATGTGGCCGAAGCCCGGCTGGAGGAGGAAGGTCTGGTCGGTCGAGCCGATCTGGGCGAGCTGGTCGCTCATGTACGGCCCGAAGCCGCGACCGCCGCCGATCGCCAGCACCGAGCCGTGGAAATTGCCGAGGTTGGACGTGTACTGGGTCTCCACCCCCGCCAGCGAGCAACTGATGTCCCGCACCAGGACCAGCGGCGAGTAGGAGTTGAAGCGGTTCAGGTCGTCATAGAGGCGGGGCTCGGAGACGTAAAAGAACCGGTCCTCGGTCACGCTGCCGTTCATCAGCACGTAGTTCGGCACCGGCATGGTCACCGGGTTCGGGGTGGAGACGCTGGTGATCGTCAGCAGCGTCTGGTGATTGGTCAGGTTGGGCGGGAAGAGCGGGATCGGGGTCAGGCCGCCGGGGGTGTTCTGGGCGAGCGAGGCGGCCATCTTGAACACGTTGGCACCCACGCCGTCATAGACCAGGCCGGCGGCGAGCTGCGCCTGGATAGCGGCACAGTAGCCCTGGTCGAGGGCGATCACCTGCGGATTCTGGCTGTGGAGCATCCCCTCCCAGACGATGATGCCGTCGTAGTCGTTGGGGTGGGCGTTGGCCACGGCGAGCGCCCACCATCGAGGCGAGGTCCCAGGTGGCCATGATCGAGCAGTCGAGGGCGCCGGCCTCGCAGGTGCCGGCGGGGATCCCCTCGAAGCGCGGGGAGTAGCCGTAGACGTCGTACCCCCGCTGGGCGAAGTACTCGGCGATCGAGGAGCCCGGCGCGCCGTTGGTGTCGCGCTGCTCGTAGAAGCTGAACGTGGTGCCGAGAGGGGGCAGGAAGAGGAGCGAGCCGCGCAGATGGCCGGCCGCGCCGTCCCGGATCACGCGCACCATCTTGAAGCGGTCGAGCGGATGGGCTCCCGCGCGCACGGAGTACTCGGTGCGGACGAAGCCGTCGTTCTGCGTCTGCACGGTAGCGGTGATCTGGTAAGGGCCGGAGGCCAGGGCCGCCTGAGCCGCGAATACGGCGGCGAGGGCCGGCAGAAGGACGCGTCGAATGGACATAGAGGGGTCTCCTTCCTGAAGGGGGAGGTCCGGGTCTGCTACTACTGTAATGCTGTGCCGGGAGGGTGGAGGGAGGGGGACAGGGGGCGGCCCGGTTACAAAGCTCTTTGGCCGCCCTGGAAGGGCGGTCCCCAACCTCGCAAAAACCAAACGGTATAGACTCTCCCCAGCTCAGCTCCGTACAAGAATCAGACCGCCCTTTCCCTGGAGGAGGAGGCCGCGATGCAGCATGCCGTTCGGACGACGTTGCGCTCCCTCGCCCGCCAGCCCGGGCTCAGCCTGGCCGTGATCCTGACGCTGGCGCTGGGGATCGGCGCCAGCACGGCGCTGTTCGCCTATCTCAGCGCGATCGTCTGGCCCGTCCTGGACGCGCCGGACGCCGAGCGCGCGGTGTGGATCTACACCGGCACCCAGAAAGACCCGCGCAACGTCGTCTCCTATCTGGACTTCCTGGACCTGCAACGGCATCAGAGCGCGGTCCGCGACCTGGTGGCGATCGGGGGCTTCGGCGCCTCGGTCGGCCATGGCCGGGACGTGACGTTCGCCTGGGGACAGACCGTGAGCGGAGGGTTCTTCTCGTTCTTCGGCGCACGGCCGGCGGCCGGACGGCTGCTCCAGCCGGCGGACGACCGGCTGGGGGCCGAGCCGGTGGTCGTGGTCAGCTATCCGTTCTGGACCAAAATCCTCGACGGCGATCCCCAGGCGGTAGGCCGCCCGTTGCGGATCAACGGCTCGACCTTCACCCTGGTGGGTGTAGCCCCCAAGGGGTTCCAGGGACGGGGGCGCCCCACGCCCCTCTACGTGCCGGTCTCCCAGGGCGAACGGGTGACGGGAACCCCCCGTTTCGCCAAGCGGGACTTCGGCTGGCTGGCCGTGCTGGGACGGCGCGCCCCGGGGGTGAGCCTGGCGCAGGCCCGGGCCGCCCTGGACGTCGCCGGGCACGCGCTGGACGCGACAGCCCCCTGGCGCGACGGCAAACGCCGCATGGCGGTGCTCTCCGCGACGTCGTCCGATCCCGAGTACGCCAACGATCCGTACGTCTCGGCCGCCCGCGTCCTGATGGCGGCGGCGGTGCTCTTCCTGCTCCTGGGCTGTGCCAACGTGGCCAACCTGCTGCTGGCGCGGGCCACGGCGCGGCAGCGCGAGTGGGGCATCCGCGCCTCGCTCGGCGCCAGCCGGTGGCGGCTGGCGGGCACGGTGCTCGCCGAGAGCCTGCTGCTCTGCATGGCCGGCGGCGCCCTGGGGCTCCCCCTCGCCGCCGCGATGGCGCGCCGCATCGAGTCCTACGTGTTGACCAACCCCGGAGGTCTCGGCTCCTGGTCGGAAGGCGCGGAGTTGGTGCGGATCGACCTCCGGGCGTTCGCCTTCGCCCTGTCGGCGGCCCTGCTCTGCGCCACCCTCTGCGGCCTCGCTCCGGCGCTGCGGGCCCTCCGCGGGGATCTCGTGGCACCGATCAAGAGCGATGCCGCGGGCGCGACCGGCGGGCCGGCGGGAGCGCTCGCCCCCCGCAAGCTCCTGGTGGTGGTCCAGGTGGCCCTGTCGGTGCTCCTGTTGCTCGGCGGCAGCCTGCTGGTGCGCACCCTCCGGCAGGCGCAGAAGGTCGATCCGGGCTTCAATCCGCGGCACCTCTTCCTCGCCACGCTTTTCGTGCCGCGGGCCAGCGTCTCCACCGACGGAGTCATCGCCGTCTACAACAAGACCCTGGAAACGGTGCGGCGGCTGCCGGGAGCCCAGGCCGTCAATCTCTGCTACAACCCTCCCCTCGCCGGCATCTTCCGCACCACCGAGGTCGCGTCCCAGGAACGTCCCAAGGCGCCGATCGAGACGGGCTACAACATCGTCGCTCCTGGCTATTTCGAGACGTTGGGCATCCCGATCGTGCAGGGGAGGCCGTTCGATCTCCACGACCGGCGCGGCGCGGCCCCGGTGGTAGTGGTCAGCCGTGCCCTGGCCCGGAAGCTCTGGGGAGAGGAGAATCCGGTCGGACGCTCGGTCAC
>QHVW01000013.1:0-601 GCA_003223675.1 Acidobacteriota bacterium | reverse complement strand
GCCCGGTGGTGTACTTCGTCTTCGAGCAGCGCTTCCATCCCCGCATGACCCTGACCGTGCGCTCCTCCCTGCCGCCGGCCCTGTTGGCTCCGGCCCTGCGGCAGGCGGTGGAAGCGGCCCATCCGGACGTCTCGGTGGTCGATCTCCTGCCGCTCGACGAGCAGGTGCAGAGGAGCCTGATCGAGCCGCGCATGTACGCCGAGATCGCCGGGCTGTTCGGCCTGTTCGGCCTCCTGGTGGCGGTGCTCGGCCTGTTCAGCCTGCTCAGCTACACCGTGAGCCAGCGGACGCGCGAGATCGGCATCCGCATGGCCGTGGGCGCCGGCCAGGGGGAGGTGCTGCGGCTGGTGCTGGGCCAGGGGATGGCGCTGGTGGCGGTGGGTCTGCTCCTGGGGATCGCCGGCTCCTTCGCGCTCACCCGCCTGATGTCCAGCCTCCTCTTCGGCGTGGAAGCGACCGATCCCTTCACTTTCATCAGCGTGCCGGTCGTCCTCCTCCTGGTGACCCTGCTCGCCTCCTATCTGCCGGCCCAGAAGGCGGCGCAGTTGGACCCGTTGAAGGCGTTGCGCGACGTGGCATAAGCTCCCAGCATCAAAGCGAA
>QHVW01000012.1 GCA_003223675.1 Acidobacteriota bacterium | reverse complement strand
CACCCTGCTGGACGAGAAGCGTACCCAAGGGGGGCTCGCCTTCTGGTTCAACGGCCACAACTCGAACCTGAAGCTCGCCTATACGTCGATCGACCGCGACCGCTCCAAGAAGCGCAGTCAGTTCCAGATCCAGTATCAGGTCTTCCAGTTCTGAGCCGAACGACCAAAGGGGGGTTCTCATGAGTGTTGCGACTCCGACCGCCGACTCGTCCATCCTCCAGGTTTCGCCCCAGGAGGAGCGCAAGGTCATCTTCGCCTCGTCGCTGGGCACGGTCTTCGAGTGGTACGACTTCTACCTCTACGCCACCCTGGCGCCGTTCTTCGCCGCCCTCTTCTTCCCCAAGGGGAACGACACGGCGGCCCTCCTCTCCGCCTTCGCCACCTACGCGGCCGGCTTCCTGGTGCGGCCGTTCGGAGCCCTGGTGTTCGGGCGCCTGGGGGACTTGGTAGGCCGCAAGTACACCTTCATGGTGACCATCATCGTAATGGGCGCCTCGACCGTCCTGGTGGGGTGCCTCCCCACCTATGCCTCGATCGGCGTCCTGGCCCCCATCCTCCTGGTGTCGCTGCGCCTGCTCCAGGGCCTGGCCCTGGGCGGCGAGTACGGAGGCGCGGCCACCTACGTCGCCGAGCACGCTCCCGAGCGGCGGCGCGGCTACGCCACGAGCCGGATGCAGACCACGGCCACCCTCGGCTTCTTTCTTTCGCTCCTGGTCATCGGCCTCTGCCGCGCCAAGATGAGTGAAGACGTCTTCAAGGCCTGGGGGTGGCGGGTGCCGTTCCTGGTCTCGCTCGTGCTCCTCGTCTTTTCGGTCTACATGCGGTTGAAGCTGAACGAATCGCCGGTCTTCCAGGCGATGAAGTCGCAGGGCAAGAGGTCGAAGGCGCCACTGCGGGAAAGCTTCATCCACTACCCGAACAACAAGTACGTGCTGCTCGCCCTGTTCGGCGCCACCGCCGGCCAGGGGGTGGTCTGGTACACGGGCCAGTTCTACGCCCTCTTCTTCCTCACCATCACCCTCAAGCTCGGCTACCTGGCGGCCTATGCCCTCGTCGGCGCCGCGCTCCTGGCCGGCACGCCGTTCTTCGTCTTCTTCGGCGGCCTGTCCGATCGTATCGGCCGCCTCAAGATCATCCTCGCCGGCTGTCTGATCGCGGCGCTCACCTACTTCCCGCTGTTCAAGGGGCTGACCCACGCCATCAACCCGGCGCTGGAAGACTTCCAGAACAGCCACCCAGTGAGCGTCGCGGCCACGGACTGCCACTTCCACGTCTTCGTCCTGCCGGGCACCAAGTTCACCGACTGCGACAAGGCCAAGGACTTCCTCACCAAGTCGGGGCTCTCCTTCACCTCGCAGCCCGCGGAGGCGGGCCAGACGGTGACGACGCGGATCGGCAACACCACGCTGAACGGGTGGAAAGAGGACGATTACAAGGCCGCCCTGAAGACCGAGGGCTATCCGGCGGCGCCCGACCCGGCGCGGACCAATTACCTCCTGGCGTTCTTCATTCTCTGGATCATGGTGATCTACGTCACCATGGTCTACGGTCCGATCGCCGCCTTCCTGGTGGAGCTGTTCCCGACTCGGATCCGCTACACCTCGATGTCCTTCCCGTACCACATCGGCAACGGCTGGTTCGGCGGCATGCTGCCGCTCCTCGCCACCGCCATGGTGGCCCGGGCCGGCAACATCTACTACGGCCTCTGGTATCCGGTGATCGTCGCCATCCTCACCGTGATCATCGGCGCCCTCTTCCTGCGCGAGACGAAAGACCGCTCGATCCTCGAGTGACGGGCGCGCCCCCGCCGCGCTTCCACCCGCCGCCGGGCCTCAAGGCCCGGCGGTTTTGTTTGCCAAAGCACCCGCCGCTCGACGAGCGATCCAGCGGAAGCCCTTCGCCTCGGCATCTTTCTGGAGCAGTCTCAGATCCTCGGTCTCCCCCCGGCTCGACAAGATCTCTCCCTTTGCCAAACGGGCTTCAAAAGCCACCGGCACGAAGCCGGCCTGCTCGGCTTCCGTGATGGCGGAGCCCAGATCGCGGAGGGCCTTGCCGGGATCACCCTGCGCGGCCTCCACGCGGGCCAGAGCCGGCGCGATCTCCAGGCGGAGCTCGTGATCCATCTCCGGGACGAGCGCCCGGGCGCGGACCGCGAGATCGCGCGCCTCGGCGGGCCGCTGAAGCCGCAGCAGGTCCTCCGCCGCGATGGCGAGCGCCAGCGACTCAGCGGAAAAATGGCGGTCGTGATACCAATCCGCGGCCTCCCGCGCGAGCTTCAGGGAGGCGTCGAAATCGCCGCTCTCCAGATCGGCGCCGGCGAGCTCGACGGAAATCTCCGTGACCGTCAGCCGATCGCCGCTCTTCTCGGCGATGCCGCGGGCCTCGCGCAGGAGATCGAGCGCGCGCGGGGTCTCTCCTCCGGCCCATGCGATGCGCGCGAGCCCCCGGAGAGCGGTGGCTTCGAGAGGCCGGGCGCGCATCCGCCGGGCGAGGCCAAGCTGCTCTTCGCTCGCTGACCGGGACGCCGCGAGATCGCCCTCGCAAAAAGAGAACCGGGCCCCTGTTCCCAGCAGGCGGCAGGAGACGAGGCGGTCGGCGGAGCGTCGCGACGCGGCTTCGGCTTGTGTGAGCCGGCGTCGAGCCAAGGACACATTGCCTGTGTGCGCCAAGAGATCCGCTGAGGACGCCAGCACTCGCGCCGCCAATGCTGGGCGGTGCTGCCGGATAAGCCGCTGAAGGGCGCTTTCCTCACTTTGGAGAGCTTCGTCCAGCTCTCCCTCGTGAAATCCGAGCTCCGCTAACCCCTGTAGGGCTTCGATCTCGCCCTCGATCATACGGGTGGACCGACTCACCGCCAGGGCCTCGGTCAGCCGCTCACTTGCCTTGGCGGAGTCTCCTTCCGCGAGGTGAATGGACGCAAGAGCCGCTCCCGCCCGCCCCTCCTCAATCCGATAGTCGATGCGGTGGAACCAGCTAAGCGCTTGCTCCAGTTGTGTGTAGGCCTCCCGCAAAGCTCCCCGGTCTTTATGAATCAGCCCGAGATTAAAAAACTGACTTGAAATACCCAGGGCGGTGCCGATCTCCATGGCTGCCGCCAAGGCTTTCTCGTGCGCCTGCTCGGCCCCATCGAGATCCCCCAGTTGCCGCAATACTTCTCCGAGATTGGCATCGGCTCTACCAGCCGTAAGGCGGTCTCCAGAGCGAAACGCGAGATCCTGGCTCTCTCTCAGCATTTTGACGGCATCCAGAGGACGCCCCGCCACCGCGGCGTAGTAAGCGCGATCGAGCAAACCCGTAGCGACGATAAGTGGAGAATCGAGCCGACGGCCCTTGGCGATTCCAGCTTCCGCGGCCTTATCGGATCTGGAAAAATCTCTGAGCCGCCACGCCACGAGCGCTTCACTCCGCGGCCAGCGCGCGAGAGGGTATCCGCAAGCTTGAGGCCATATTCCAGCTCATCGGGAAAAAGCGTCTGAAGCGAGTGGTAGATATCGCTTGCGCGCCCCCACTGCTTGCCTGTCTCGTAGAATCTTGCTTCGACCGTAAGCTGGGCCTCCTGGGGCAGAGCTTGACGGCCACGGAAAGCCTGCTGGGCCGCCTGACGAGCGCGAGCATCCTGGCCCAAGCTCATCCAGGCTTCGGACAACGCAGACTGGATGACGACCGAAGAAGGCTCAATCGATTCCGCACGCAGCAGAAGGTCCCTAGCCGCGGCGGGATCATAGGATCGAAGGCGCGCGAGAGCCTCTGCATAAAAATGGATCGCGTCGGAGCGGGCCGGCAGAAGACCTCGAACCTGCAGCCTCTCCGTGACGGTAGGAAGAGACAAGCCGAGAGCAGTCCGGAGCTTGGAACCAGTCCTCGCCACGAGATCGAAAAGCTCAGGCTCGCTTCCTGACTCGACCACCGAGGCTACGGTGTCACCCGATACCATAGTCAGGATTCTGATGTCGAGACGGATTTGCTGGTGGCCACCACCGCCCAGAAGAAGATAGGTTCCCGTTACAGCGAGGTCAGCACCCACCAAGGCATGTAGACGCTCCACATACGACCGATCCAGACTCTCTTTTCCCCTCCCTCTGAGGGATTGACGGGCTTGCGCCGTCCTCTCGCTTGAGACCACGCGGAACTTGCCTCCGGCGGCTAGCTCAGCCGTCAGCATCTCGGTGAGAGCAGGTCCGAGCCACTGCTGGGAGGCGTCGCTCGAAAGGCTCTGAAATCCGAGAACGGCTACAGAAGGACGCCCAGAAGCTGAGGGTGGAGCAGCAGTGGCCATGGAAGGCGGCGCGGTCACCCTGAGCTTGGAGACGCTCCTCCACCGCCAGACCGCGATCCCGCCCGCCACCATCAGGCCGAGAACGAGCAGGCCGATCCCGAGCCGCCACCGGGCCGCCGCCATCCGGCTCAGCCACCCCGGACGGCTCGTGGAGATTCCCGCAGCGATCTTGCGCAGCCCCTCCACGACGTTCGCCGCGGCAAAGGGGCGGGCCGCCGGGTCCTTGCTCAACAGCTCGTCAACGAGTCTCTCGAGATCCGCGGGGACATCCGGCCGAATTCGCTCGAGGGGCTCGGGCTCGGCATGGAGGATCGACTCGCGGATCGTCGCCCCCTGCTCTCCCGGGAAGGGGTGTCTTCCTGTCAGCATCTCGTAGATCACGACGCCTAGAGCCCAGAGGTCCGCGCGCTCGTCGGCCGGCTTCCCCCGAAGCTGCTCCGGAGACAGGTAAGACAACGTGCCGACGATCACACCCGCGCGGGTGAGGCCGTCCTGCCCGGCGAGCTTGGCGATCCCGAAGTCGAGGATCTTGAGGGTGCCGTCCCCCGTGATCATCAGGTTGGAAGGCTTGATGTCGCGGTGGACAATCCCATTACGGTGCGCTTCGCTCAGCCCCCTGGCGATCTGCCCCGCGAGGTCGAGGACCTCGGAGACCGGGAGCGGCCCGCGCGCGATGCGATCCTGGAGCGATTCCCCCTTGTAACAGGGCATCACGAGATAGAGCTGCTGGTCGGTGGTCTCGCCGACCTCGTAGATCGAGCAGATGTTGGGATGATCGAGAGCCGACGCCGCCCGGGCCTCCTGAAGAAAGCGGGCATTGGAGGAGGAGCTCCCAGCCAATCGGGACGACAGGAGCTTCACGGCGACCTTGCGCCCGAGCCGGATGTCCTCGGCCCGCCAGATCTCCCCCATGCCACCCCGCCCGATCAGATCCAGAAGACGGTACGAACCGAGCCGGCGGCCCACGAAGGAGCCCATCGGCGCAGTGACGCCTTCGTCGACCGTACCCGCGGAGCTGGTCGGCCAGGACGCTTCGTCTTCAGAAGAAGGCTCGTCAGGGTGCAAAAGGTCAATGCTCACCCGTCGCATCCGCCATGAGAGCACGCGGCTCGTAAAATGGAGTATCTATTTGA
>QHVW01000009.1 GCA_003223675.1 Acidobacteriota bacterium | reverse complement strand
GGGCCGCCGGCGTCTGCGCCATGGCCTGCGCGAACGGGACGAGAGCGAGAAGGGCGAGGAGGACGAGAATGGGCTTCTTCATCGAATCATCTCCTTGTGAACGGACCTGCGGAAGCCCGCAGAGAGGTTTACCAGCTACTCGACGATCGGGCAGCCCTTGGGGCGCGTGGGCGTGACGCAGCCATAGCAGCCGCTGGGGTCGCCGTCGGG
>QHVW01000008.1 GCA_003223675.1 Acidobacteriota bacterium | reverse complement strand
CAGCAGGACGCGGCGGGACCGCAGGAACGGGGCGGGCGAGGGACGGTCGGGGGTTGGGCACATCTTGGAATCCTCCGTTGTTGCTCAAAGGGAATGGTGCCTGTCCGGTCCGCCCGCGAGCCCGCGGTTTCTCCCCGGAAGCCCGGGCCTGCAAACCGCGGCGGCCCGCAGGCGCGTACCATGGACGTTCCAGAGAGAGGAGGAGCGATGGACCCCACTTGCGAGATTCCCAAAGGGCGGCACCTGGCGCCGCATGAGTTTCCCGATCCG
>QHVW01000011.1 GCA_003223675.1 Acidobacteriota bacterium | reverse complement strand
CGGCGCAAAACATTCGAGATGCTCGCCATCAAGTCCCGTTGGATGACCGGGACGAAGTGGACCGTACAGACCACTAGGCTGGGCCGCGGCTCGGTCTTGCTCACCGCCGTGCCCCTCGCATCAGCGTTTTCCAGCATGTAGTCCGCGCAGCCACATGAACCCCCCATTGGGAAGCAGATCATCGTAGGCCACTCTGATGCCGCCCGCAAGCCGGGCATGCCATCAGGATGCCAGCCGCCCAGGAGACAAGCAACGACGAGCCCGGGCGGACTATTCCCTGAGCGCTGTCAGGGGCGTGGTGTCCGGAGCGCGGCCCAGGCCGCCGCGTCCCCCTGGAACACGTTGAGGTCGACCGGCCCGCGGATCCCCTTCACCCGGCCGTTGCTGGCGTACTGCCAGAGCGTCCACGGCCGCCGTCCCAGCCAGCGGGGGGAGCGGAAGACGTCCCGGATCCACAGGGGGGACGCGCGGAAAGGGTCTGGAGTGCTCCGGTGGTAGGCGTCGTAGAGCTCATGCGTCATGTAGAGCATGGGCTCCCGCCCGTGCGCCGCCCGCACCATCGCGAGGAAGACGGCGATCTCCCGCGAGAGCCGGCGCCAATCGGGGGAGCGATCGCAGTTGCCGCCGAATTCAAGGTCGACGGCGGGGGGCAGCTCGTCCGGCACCGGGGGCACGTTCGCCAGGAAGTTGCGCGCCTGCGAGGCGCCGTCGCGGCAGAAGGTGAAGAAGTGATAGGCGCCCACGGCCAGGCCCGCGGCCCGCGCCTGGGTCCAGTTCGCCCGGAGCTGCGGGTCCACGAAGTCCCCCCCCTCCGTGGCCTTGATGTACGCGAAGACCATCCCCTCCCTGCGGACCGCGGCCCAGTCGATGTCGCCGCGATGGTGGGAGACGTCCACGCCGCCGATGGGATAGCGCTCGGCCGACGGGTAGTTGAGCCGGATCCAGCCGTGCTCGTACGCCTGATAGGCCGCGATCAGCGTCCCGACGGCCAGGAGGATGAGGAGAGAGCTCCGCTTCATCGTTCCGGGGGAGGCTAGCACGGGTCCGCCTCCCCCGGAGGATTCCGATCCTAGACGAACGGCGGGCACTTACCCACATAGCAGACCCTGCCGCAATCAGGCTGGCCGCAGGCCTGGCAGCAGACCTCACCCTGCGGGCATAC
>QHVW01000010.1 GCA_003223675.1 Acidobacteriota bacterium | reverse complement strand
CCGCGGCGGCACGCAGGCGCGTACTATGAACGTTCCACAGAGGAGGAGCGATGGACCCTACGTGTGAGATTCCCAAAGGACGGCACCTGGCGCCGCATGAGTTTCCCGATCCGGCGATCGATGCGGCTCCCACCGCGGAGCCCCAAACGGCCGTGCTGGCCGGCGGCTGCTTCTGGTGCGTCGAGGCGGTCTTCAAGGAGATCGACGGCGTCCTGGAGGTGACCTCCGGCTATTCGGGTGGCACTTCCCAGACCGCCGACTACGAGACGGTCTGCTCCGGGCGGACCAACCACGCGGAGGCGGTCGAGGTGCGCTTCGACCCCAACCGGGTGAGCTACGGCCAGTTGCTCAAGGTGTTCTTCTCGGTGGCCCACGATCCCACCCAGCTCAACCGCCAGGGCGCGGACCAGGGCCGCCAGTACCGCTCCGCGGTCTTCTATGCCGACGAGGAGCAGAAGCGGGTGGCGGAGGCCTACATCCGGCAGCTCAACGCCGCCGGCGCCTACGACTCACCCATCGTCACCGAGGTGGCCCCCCTGGAGGCCTTCTACCAGGCCGAGGCCTATCACCAGGATTACGCCGAGCGCCACCCTATGCAGCCGTACGTCATGTTCACCTCGACGCCCAAGGTGGCCAAGCTGCGCAAGCACTTCGCGGACCGCCTGAAGGCGTAACCCTCGATCACGTACGTGAAGCGGGACCGAAGGCGTCTTCGGTCCCGCCCGGGGAGGGTGTTTTTAGGCGACCAGCGGGCAGCGGCCCCGGAACGGCGTCACGCACCGCAAGCAACTGTTAGGGTCGCCGATATCGGCGCCACACATGTTGCAGCAGAGCTGGCCCGTCGGGCACGCGGGGCCGGTGCCGCAGCCGGACTGGACGAACAGGGGGGACGGCGTCAGGTCGCCGGGCGCCTGGGTCTGCCCGCCCGCGAGAGTGGCCAG
>QHVW01000007.1 GCA_003223675.1 Acidobacteriota bacterium | reverse complement strand
CTCCACCTGCCCATGGCCTCCGGGCTGGCGCTCGGGACGGCGGCGCTCACCGTCCACTTCAAGGACGTGCGCGACCTGCTGGCCAACCTGCTGACCCTGCTCTTCTTCCTCACCCCCATCCTGTTCTCGCTCGACAGCATCCGCCATCTCGCCCCCATCTGGTGGGCGGTGCGGCTCAACCCCTTCACCCCGTTCATCCTGGCCTATCAGGACGTGCTCTTCCGCGGCCGGATCCCCGATCCCCTGCTGTGGCTCCAGATGGCCCTGGTGAGCCTCGTCTTCTGGGCCTTCGGCGCCGGGCTCTTCGAGCGGCTGCGCGAGACACTGGTGGAGGTCGCGTGATGATCGCGGAAAAAAGCGGGGACAAGCCCGAGACCGCGGCCGTGGAGCCGCCGGAGGTCATCCGCGTCGAGGGGGTCTCCAAGCTCTACCGCCGGACGCTCCCCGGGGACCGGCTGCGCACCCTGAAGAGCGCCCTGGTGGGGCGGAGCCTGGCGAGCGGCCTCAAGCCCGAGGAGTCGATCGCCGCCCTGGAGCAGGTCGATTTCACCGTCCACCGGGGGGAGGCCTTCGGCGTGATCGGTGGGAACGGCTCGGGGAAGTCGACTCTCCTCAAGCTGGTGGCGGGCATGCTCAAGCCCACCACCGGGCGGATCACGGTGGCCGGCCGGGTGGCGGCGCTGATCGAGCTGGGGGCCGGCTTCCACCCGGAGATCTCGGGGCGGGAGAACGTCTTCATCAACGGCGCCGTGCTGGGGCTCACCCGCCGGCAGATCGAGCGCCGCTACGCGGACATCGTCGAATTCTCCGGCCTCGGCGACTTCATGGAGGAGCCGGTCAAGAACTACTCCTCGGGGATGTACGTCCGCCTGGGGTTCGCGGTGGCGGTCAACATCGATCCCGACGTGCTGCTGGTGGACGAGGTGCTGGCCGTGGGGGACGAGGCCTTCGCCCACCGCTGCCTGCGCCGGATCGAGGAATTCCTCGCCGCCGGCAAGACCCTGCTCCTGGTGAGCCACTCGCTCGACCTGGTCGAGGGGGTCTGCGACCGCGTGCTCTGGCTGGACAACGGCCGCCAGCGCCTGGTGGGAGAGCCTCGCCGGGTGATCGACGCCTATCGCCAGGAGGTGGCCGAGCGCGAGGGGGAGGAGCACCTGGCGGCCAAGCGGCAGCGCGAGCAGGCGGGCGAGGAGGTCCCGGAGGAGCTGCGCTGGGGATCGCGCGAGGCGGAGATCCTCTCCATCCGCCTGCTCGCCGGCGCCGGTAGGGAGAAAGCCGAGGAGCGCTATCACGTGACCACGGGCGAGGACGTGGTCTTCGAGATCCGCGCCCGCGCCGGGAAGCCCCTGGACGACTTCGTCTTCGGCGTGGCGATCTCCACCCCTCGCTCCTTCGAGGTCTGGGGCACCAACACGGACATGGAGGGCTACGCGGCCGGCCGCTTCGAGGGGGAGGCGGTCGTGCGCCTGGCCTGCCCGGCCCTCCGCCTCGCTCCCGGCGAGTACGTGGTGGACGTGGCCGTGCATTCCAAGGAGGGCGCCCCCTACGACTACCAGCGCCGGGCCCTCGCCTTCACCGTGACCGCGTCCACCAGCGGGGTGGGGGTGTACTTCCCCGAGCACCGTTGGGAGGCGGAGGGGGGGCTGGAATGGAAGTAGACCTCCACGACCTCGCCCGGCGCATGACCGCGGCGGCCCTCGCGGCCGTGGACCCGGAGCGGCTGGCGCGCGACGAGCTGGCCCGGCGGGGGAAGCGGTTCGGCGCGGCGCTGGCGATCGGCAAGGCGGCGACTCCCCTCGCCCGCGGCGCGCGGGAGGCCCTGGAGACGGGGGCCCTGAGACTGCTGATCCGCCCTCACAACACGCCCGGCCTCCTCGACCCGGGATGGGAGCAGAGGACGGGCGGCCACCCTCTCCCCGACCGCCAGAGCGTGGCGGCCGGCGTGCGGCTCGCGCGCTGGCTGGCCGAGATCCCGCCCCGGCCGCTGCTGGCCCTGATCTCCGGCGGCGCCTCGGCCTGCGTCGAGGTCCCCGCGCCGGGGCTCACCCTGGAGGACCTCATCGCCACCCAGCGCGCCCTGCTGGCCTCGGGCCTGCCGATCCACCAGATCAACGCCGTCCGCAAGCACCTCTCGCGCCTCAAGGGGGGCGGCGCCCTGCGCGCCACCGGCGGCCGGCTTCCCCACATCCTGGCCC
>QHVW01000006.1 GCA_003223675.1 Acidobacteriota bacterium | reverse complement strand
TCCGCGACAAGAACCGCGACGCCTACCTCTCCTGCTACCTCGACGCGGAGCATCTGGCCCGCACCGGCCCGGCGGGGACCGAGCTCGGCTACGCCGGCCTCGCCGCGTCGGCCGGCAAGGGGTGGCCGGACCACATCGCGGCGGACGACATCCACCTGACCCCCGTCCAGCCCGGGATCGTCTACGGCACCTACCGCTACCGCGTCCGCTACGGCGGCCGGGAGGACGCCGGCCTCTCCGAGCGGCTGTTCGTGAAGACCCCCAAGGGGTGGAAGATCGCCGTCTCCACCGCCTTCTCCAGCCTCCCCGGAGTGCCGCCGCCGCCGCGGGCCCTGGTGGGGGCCACCCTGGTCGACGGCACCGGAGCTCCGCCCGTACGCGACGCGGTGGTGATCCTCCGCGACGGCAAGATCGACTGCGCCGGCCCGCGCGCCGCCTGCCCGGTCCCCTCCGGGGTGGACGTCACCGATCTCCACGGCCTCTGGATCACCCCCGGTCTGGTCGACGCCCACGTCCACTTCTCCCAGACCGGCTGGGCCGACGGCCGGCCGGACTCCCTCGACCTGCGCGCCAGCCACCCCTACGACCAGACCATCGCCGACCTCTCGCGGCACCCCGAGCGCTTCGGCCATACCTATCTCTGCTCGGGGGTGACGGGGGTGTTCGACGTCGGCGGCTACGCCTGGACCCTGGGGCTCCCGGCCTGGGCCGAGACCGATCTGGAGGTGCCGCGGGTCGCCGCCGCGGGGCCCCTCCTCTCGACCGTCGACCACTGGCTGAACCTGCCGGCGGAGCGGCAGTTCATGGTCATCACCGACGCCGAGAGCTCCCGCACCGCCGTCCACTACCTCGCCGAGCGGGGCTCGCAGGCGGTGAAGGTCTGGTACATCGTGGACAACGATCATCCGGTCGAGAAGCTGGCCCCGGCCGTCCACGCCGCGGGGGAAGCGGCCCACGCGCACAACCTGCCGCTGATCGTGCACGCGACCGGCCTCGCCGAGGCCAAGGAGGCGCTGCGGGCCGGGGCGAATCTGCTGGTCCACAGCGTGGGCGACAAGCCGGTGGACGACGAATTCATCGAGCTGGCGAAGAAGAACGGGACGATCTACTGCCCCACCCTCACCGTCTTCCGCGGCTACTACGTGATGACCAAGGGCGCCGTCGATCACCAGGCGCCGGCAATCGACGATCCCAACGGCTGCGTCGATCCCCTGACCCGGGCCAAGGTGGCCGAGACCGCCAAGGTGACCGCGCCCATCGCCGCCGACCGCGTCCAGCGCCTGGACACCCGGGTCAAGGACACCGAGCGCATCGCCTCCGCCAACCTCAAGCGGGTGCAGGAGGCCGGCATCCCGATCGCCATGGGCACCGACGCCGGCAACCCCCTGACCCTCCACGGCCCCTCCGTCTATGCCGAGATGGAGGCGATGCAGGCGGCCGGGCTCACCCCCATGCAGGTCCTGACCGCCTCGACCCGCGGCGGCGCCTTGGCCATGCGGCGCGAGAAGGACTTCGGCACCGTCGAGAAGGGCAAGCTCGCCGACCTCCTGATCGTGGGCGCCGACCCCACGGCCGACGTCGCCAACCTGCGCAAGGTGCGCTACGTGGTGCGGGGAGGGGCGGTGCGGTCGATCGAGGAGCTGAAGGCGATGGCGACGACGGTGGAGAAGGAAGGGCAGTAGGAGGAGCCTCGGCCCGCGCTGAGAAGGGCGCACGGCGATGCGACAGTTCTTTGAGCGCCCCTCTTGGGGATCGTACTGACCCTCTTGGGGAACGTACCGTCCCTCGCGGGGATTGGACCGTCCCCCGAAAGGGCGCTGTGCGCCCTCTTCAGGGCGCGAAGCATCCCCTAATCTTCCGGTCGCGCCCTCGCAGGGTACGGTTCCATCCCCGAAAGGGCTGCTCGCGCCCTCGAGGGGGAAGGTAGCGTCCTTCTTTGGGGCCCGTTGCGCCCTCGAAAGGGCCGGTCGCGCCCCCGAGAGGGACGGTCGCGTCCCTTTGGGGGTAGTGGGGTTTAAGTGTGTTGCCGGGGTTGACCGGCCTGAAGCTGTAACGACCAACCCAAAGGCCATTTCACCAAGATCGGGAGACGAAAGACACCGAAAGGCCCCGCCCCCGGCTTCTCTCCGGGGGCGGGGTAGAGGTTTTGGTCCATTTCTGC
>QHVW01000005.1 GCA_003223675.1 Acidobacteriota bacterium | reverse complement strand
ACATTCCCAGGAGGATGGCGGCGGTGACTAAACGGCGTTCTCGTCCGGGTTGCATGGGGGCGGCTACCGCGCCTGCCCCTTGATCCACCCGTCCACGCGAGCCTCCAGCAGGTCGAGCGGCAGCGCGCCGCCGTCGAGGACCTCGTCGTGGAAGGCCTTGATGTCGAAGCGGGGCCCGAGCTGTTTCTTGGCGCGCTCGCGCAGCTCGCGGATCTTGAGCTGGCCCATCTTGTACGCCAGCGCCTGCCCCGGCCACGCGATGTAGCGGTCGGTCTCCGCCTGCGCGACGACGTCGTTGACGTCGTTCGCGTGCATGTAGGCGATCACCTGGTCGCGGCTCCAGCCCTTGTCGTGGATGCCGGTGTCGACCACCAGGCGCACCGCGCGGAAGAGCTCCGAGCTCAGCCGGCCGTAATCGGAGACCGGGTCCTTGTAGAAGCCGATCTCCTTCCCGAGCTGCTCCGCGTACAGCGCCCAGCCTTCCGTGTACGCGGAGAAAAAGGTGCTGAGCAGCCGGAACTTCGGCAGTCCCTGCAGTTGCTGCGCCACGCTGATCTGCATGTGATGCCCGGGCACACCCTCGTGATAGGCGACCGCCTCGTCGAGCACCAGCGTCCGGTGCGTCGGATCGGCGACGGCGACCACCACGCGCCCCGCCCGCTTGCCGTCCGGAGTGCCGCGGACGTAGTGAGTGGACGCGGCCGCCTGGAAGGCCGGGATGCCCTCGACCGTGACCGGCGCCTTCGGCAGCAGGCCGAAGAGCTCCGGCAGCCGCGGCTGCATCTGGTCGATGTATTTCTTGAAGTCGGCGACGATCTGCTCCTCGTTCTTCGGCGTCCACCGCGGATCGCTCTTGATCGCGGCGCGGAAGGCGGCGAGGTCCTTGTAGCCTTGCGCGTGCGCCAGCTCGGTCATCTCCGCCGTGATGCGCGCCACCTCGCTCAGGCCCAGAGCGTGAACAGCCTCCGGCGTGATGTCGATCGTCGTATTGGCCTTCACCGCTTCGACGTAGCGCCGCTTGCCGTCCGGCAGGCTCTCGATCGAGAGCACCGTCCGCCCCCGGGGCGCGTACTCGGAGCCTAGAAACTCGGCGAATTTCCTGTACGCCGGCAGGACGTCCTCGTTGACCGCCTGGGTCATCGCGGCGGTCAGCCGTTGCTTCTCCGCGTCCGAGAAGCTCGCCGGAAGCTTCTTCAGCGGCAGCAGGAACGGGTCCTCCGCGACGATGCCCGCGCACTGCTTCGGCAGCTGGTCGAGGACGAGCTTCGGCGGCATCAGGCCGTCCTTCAGGCCGGCGCGCAGCACCTCGGTGGTCTGCGCCAGCACCCGCGGAATCTGGTGGAGGCGCGCGATGTAATCCTCGTAATGCTTCACCGAGTCCAGCGGCACGCTCAGCGGCAGGTCGGCCAACGCGGTGTGGACGCCGTTCTGCTGATTGATCGGCATCTCGTAATTCTTGAGCTCGTAATTGACTTCCGCGCGGGTGAGCTGCCGCTCCAGAACCTCGTGCGACAGCCGGTCGGGCTCCCCCATGCCGTCGGTCGGGATGGCGCGCAGCCGCGCCAGGAAGGCGTCGTTCTCCGCGTGCTGGCGCGCGATCGCGGCCGGCGACACGTCGGCCAGCAGGGCGTTGTAGCGGTAGTCGCCGACCGAGGTCGCCCGCTCCGGCGCGTTCTTCAGGCCGGTCTCATAGAATTCCTCGAACAGCGCGTTCTGTTTCGCCACCCGCTCGGCCACGGAAGCACTCTGGGCCTGGGCAGACGAGCAGACGCTGACGGCAAGAAGAAAGCAGGCAAGGTTTCGCATGCGGGGGAGCGTAGGCCGCCTACCGCCCCATCGTCAACACCACACTCTTACTCACCGGCAATCCCGGCACCTCCCCTGCCGGCGTCCACACCTCGGACCCGTCGCGGCTCGTCTTCCGCACCCAGGAGGCCTGGCTGAGCACGACCTCGACGTTGAGCTTGCCGTTGGCGGGAGCCGGGCGGCCGGTCTCGGTGCTCCAGAAGTTGAAGAGGCGGAGGTCCCGCGTGGCGCCGGGCTCGACGGGGGCGAGGAAGAGCCGCTTCGTATAGGCCGGGAGCTCCTGGCCGTTGACCTTCACCGTGAATTCGAGCGCGGAAGCTTTCTGCGCGCCGGCGTTCTTCAGCGTCACGGTGAGGTGGCAGAGGGTGTCCGGGCGCGGCGCGGCGGGCTCGATCTTGACCGCCTCCAGGGTGAGCCGCGGGCTCGGCGCCTCGGCGGGGAGCGCGGCGGCGGCCCCCAGGAGCAGGATCAGCGGGAAGAGGCGGACGGCACGGCGCGACGGCGATCTCATGGCGGAGATGGTAGCCGATCGGGCGAGATGGTAGGCTTGCGACGCCGTGAAGATCCGTCCGCTGCCGGCCGTCCTGCTGCTTTTCGCCCTGCCTCTGAGCGCTGAAGGGATCAAATTCCGCGAGGTCTCCAAGGCCTGGGGGATCGACTTCCACCACCACAACGCCGCCGCGGGCCAGTGGTTCCTGCCCGAGAGCACGGTGGGTGGAGTGGTGATGCTCGACTTCGACGGCGACGGCGACCAGGATCTCTTCTTCGCCGACGCCGGCCCGCTGCCGGGCTACACCGGCGAGGCCCCGCGCTCGCGCCTGTTCCGCAACGACGGCAACGGCCATTTCACCGACTGGACGGAGAAATCGGGCCTCAAGCTGGCCTGGTACGGCAGCGGAGGAGCGGCGGCGGACGTCGACGGCGACGGCGACCTCGACCTCTTCGTGACCGGCTTCGGCGGCGTCCAGCTC
>QHVW01000004.1 GCA_003223675.1 Acidobacteriota bacterium | reverse complement strand
CAGAAGGCGGGGTAGAGGGGGAGGAAGTAGCGGTTGGCGATGGCCCCGCCGCCGCCGTAGAAGTTGAACGGCCGGGTGAGCAGGAAGCAGCCCGCCGCGGCGAGCGCGGCGAGGATCAGCATCCCCCGCCCCTCGCCCCGGCGGAAGGCGAGCAGCCCCAGGAGGAGCGGCAGGTAGTAGGGGAGGACCCCGACGTCCCGCCCGGTCAGGAAGTAGAGGGAATTCCACGCCGTCAGGCGGAAGCCGAGCATGTCCGACGGCAGCCAGGAGCGGTTGCCGCGCCCGGCCGTCCGCTGCTGCCAGGCGCCCTGAGGGAGGTCGACCTCGGGGAAGCCGGTGGAGGCCTCGAAGCTCAGCCGCTCGCCGGAGTAGGGGGTCCAGGCGTCCGCCTCGGCCAGATGGGTGAGCCCCGAGCCGAGCACGGCGATGGCCGCGCCGGCGATCAAAGCCGCCACCCCGAGCCGCCGCTGGGGAGCCGGCACCGCCAGGGCCGCCGGCAGGAGCAGAGTTCCATAGAAAGGCCGCGAGGCGAGGACCAGGCCCAGGAGCAGGCCGGCGGCCGCCCAGCGCAGCGCCGTGCGGAGGGGCGTCTCCGGCGGCTCTCCGGCCCGTGGAGCGCCGTAGGCCAGCGCCAGGGCGATCGCCACCAGGCTCATCAGGAAGAGGTCCGAGTGGGCCCAGAAGACGTAGGCGAAGGCCACGGAGGCGAAGATCCAGACCGCCACCCAGAGCGGAGCGGCGGGCCCTAAGCGCCGTTCCAGGGTGCGCGCGGCGAGCACGGCGGCGAGGGCCAGCAGCAAGGCGTTGGCGACGGCCGCGCCGCGCAGGGGAGAGAGGCGCAGGAAGGGGGCGATCCAGAGCGCGTAGGAGGCCGGCTTGGCATAGACGAGCGTCCGGCCGCCGTCGCCGCTCTGGAGGATCAGGCCGTCGGGCTTGATCCCCCACTGCTCGACGAAGCGGTCGTAATCCCGCCGCGAGTAGCGGACGTCGAGGTCCCAGGCCAGGCTCTGGGCCTGCATGAGATACGTCGCCTCGTCGCCGACCAGCCCCGGCCAGCTCCGCCGGTCGAAGCGGAGAGCCCCGACCAGCGTCGCCGCCAGGAGGAGGCCGAGGAGGGCCCAGCTCGCGTAGCGGTGCATGGGCAGGGATTATAGGGGAGGCCCCCCGCCCCGAAACCTCACCATACCCATCGACCTCCCCACCGTCCGGGAGAGGGGGACGCGGTTGAGGCGGGTGGTGCTGGTGGTACACGTCAACCCGGAACATGGCGGATTTTCTGTAGGGGCGGCCCTGCGTGGCCGCCCTGGGTGGGAGGGGAGCTTCTGGTTGGGGACCTCCCCCTCCCAGGGCGGCCACATAGGGCCGCCCCTACAAAGCGCATCCTATAAGCACCACGTTTCAGTCAGGTCCCCCTCTCCCGGTAGGTGGGAGGGCGATGGGCATGGTGAGGTTCCGGGCGGGGGGTCCGGCCTACGCCATCGCATGCTCCGCCGCCCGCATCTCCGCCTCCTCATGGTTCTCCAAAAACCACTGGTAGGTGCCGCGGATCCCTTCGCGCAGCTCGATGCGGTGGCGCCAGCCGAGGGCGTGCAGGCGGGAGACGTCGAGGAGCTTGCGGGGCATGCCGTCCGGCTTGGTGGGATCGAAGGCGAGACGCATGCCGGGGGCCACGATGTCGCGCACGGTCTCGGCGAGCTCGCGGATGCTCAGGTCCTCGCCCGTGCCGACGTTGATGTGGCCGTCCTCATCGTAATGGCGCATCAGGAACAGGCAGGCGTCGGCGAGGTCGTCCACGTGCAGGAGCTCGCGCTTGGGAGAGCCGGTGCCCCAGACCTCGACCTCGTCCCGCCCCGCGACCCGGGCGTCGTGGAATTTCCGCATCAGCGCCGGCAGCACGTGCGAGCTCTTGAGATTGAAGTTGTCGTGCGGGCCGTAGAGGTTGGTCGGCATCGCCGAGATGAAGTCGCAGCCGTATTGCAGGCGGTAGGCCTGGCAGAGCTTGATGCCGGAGATCTTGGCGATGGCGTAGGCCTCGTTGGTCGGCTCCAGCAGGCCGGTGAGGAGATACTCCTCGCGGATCGGCTGCGGGCATTCGCGCGGGTAGATGCAGGAGCTCCCCAGGTAGAGCAGCCGCTTCACCCCGTGCAGATGGGCCGCGTGCACCACGGTGCCGTGGATCATCAGGTTGTCGTAGATGAACTCGGCCGGCCGGGTGGAGTTGGCGAGGATGCCGCCGACCGTGCCCGCCACCAGGAAGACGTGCTCGGGGCGGTTCGCCCGGAACCAGTAGTTGACCGCCGCCTGGTCGCGCAGGTCGAGCTGGTCGCGCGTGGCGGTGAGCAGGTTGTCGAACCCCTCCGCGCGCAGGCGGCGAAGGATGGCGGAGCCCACCAGGCCGCGATGGCCGGCGACATAGATGCGGGCGGAGCGGGGGATCTCAGTCGCCATAGATTGTAAAGAAATGTACCACGGTCATTGCGCGCCGGGCTGGCGCGGGGCCTGGGTGAGGCCCAATGCGGTTCACTTAGGCGAGTGTCGTCTTTTCCCGGAGCGTCCGCGGCCTCTGCCGCCCGGGATTGAAATCCCGGGCGGGCGAGGCCGCTTAACTGAACAGCTATGCCTTGGACGGGCAGAGGGCGAGCGCTCGCAGCAGATCCGCGGCCCGGCGGTCCCAGCTCTCCCCTTCGGCCACCCGCCGGCGCTCGCGGGCGATCTCGGGGGTCTGCTCGGCCACGGCGCGGCGCACCTGGCGGACGAACCCTTCCGGATCGTCGTAGAGGTAGACGAGCGGCTCGGCCCAGCGCGCGGTCTCGGGGAGCCGCCGGGCCACGACCGGCAGGCCCATGGCGAGCGCCTCATAGAGCTTGACCGGATCGACGGCGCGGGTGAGCGGCAGGTCGCGGAAGGGGACCAGCGCGACGTCGAGCCCGGACAGGAAGCCGGGGACGTCGCCGAAGGGGATCTCGCCCACCGTCTCCAGGTTGGGGAGCCCCGCCAGCGCGGCCACCTCGGGATCCTCCACTTGGCCGGCCAGCCGGAAGCGCCAGCCCGGCAGGGCGCGCGCCGCCGCCTCGACCGCCTCGACGTCGAACCAGGGGCCGAGGGCGCCGACGTAGCCGATGGTGACGGCACGATTGTGTTCCTCCCGCGCGGCGGGGCCGGGGAAGGCTCCGAGGTCGACGCCGTTGGGCAGCAGGAGGACCTGCGGGCTCACCTCGCGCGGGCGCTCCGCCAGCAGGCCGGCGGTGGCGCACACCAGGTCCGCCTGGCGGATCAGCCGCGCCTCCACGGTCTCGATGGCGGCGGGCACGCCGGGGAAGCCGGCGTGGAGGTCGATGCGGTCGTAGACCAGCGGGATGCCGAGCCGGCGCGCCAGCTCCCGGCCGAGCTCGGCCCAGAAGGGGAGCTGCACCAGCACCATCAGCGGGCGCTCGTGATGCAGGCCGTCGAGGATCATCTCGGTGAGCTGGGCCGCCACGCGCCGGCCGAGCGGCTCGCGGTAGGGGTCCGGCCGCCCCGGGATGCGGATGCGGAGCACGTGCAGGCCGCCGTGGGAGTAGAGGACCTGGCGCCGCAGCAAGAGCAGGTGACTGCGCAGGAAGCCGTCGACGTAGAGCACCGGATGCCCGGCGCGCGCCAGCGCCAGCGCCAGGTGCTGCGGGCGCTGGAAGCGGTAGCTCCAGGAGACCGCCGGCAGATAGAGGATCGGCGGACCGGTCGGCGCGTCCTCCGGCAGCACCCGCGACGCCACCTCGGCGTGCCCGTACCGCCCGGGCAGGGCCGCCGCCGAGCCCAGCCGGCCGCCGGCGCGCAGGTGCCGCACCGCCGCGCGCGCCAGCTCCTCCACCTCGCCGGCCGCGGTGAGGACGCGGTCGTGGAGGCGGGCCGGGTAGGAGAAGACGCTGCTCATAGTCATTTCTGCATTATCTGGAAATTGCGGCCCTGTTGGCTAGCCTTTCGCAAGATAAGATCCCCGCCATGACGCGCGAGGACCGCACCCGCAGGATCTGCGTCGTGATGCCGGCCTACAACGCCGAGAAGACCCTGGAGCGCACCTGGCGCGACCTGCCGATGGAGTGGGTGGACGACGTGGTGGTGGTCGACGACGCCAGCCGCGACCGCACGGTGGAGGTGGCGCGGTCGCTGGGCCTGCATACCCTCGTGCATCCGCGCAACCGGGGGTACGGGGGGAACCAGAAGACCTGCTACCGCGAGGCGCTCGCCCGCGGGGCGGACTGCTGCGCGGCGAGTGCGACGCCGTGTTCGGCAGCCGCATGCTGGGCGGCCGGCCGCTCGAGGGGGGGATGCCGAAGTGGAAGTACCTGGCCAACATCTTCCTCACCGCGGTGGCCAACGCCACCTTCTACGTCTTCCTCTCCGAGTACCACTCGGGGCTGCGCGCCTACAGCCGGCGCTACCTGGAGACGGTCAACCTGGAGAGCAATTCGGACGACTTCGTCTTCGACACCGAGATCATCGCCCAGGGGGTGTTCGCGGGCTTGCGCATCCAGGAGATCCCCATCCAGACCCGCTATTTTCCGGAGGCCTCGCAGATCGGCTTCCGGCGCAGCGTGCGCTACGGCTTCGCGGTGCTCGGCGTGCTGGCCCGTTACAAGATGCAGACCAAGGGCCTCCTGCGGAGCCGCATCTTCGAGGCCGTGCCCGCGGGGCCTCATCTCAAGCCGAGCTCCCGGTAGAGGTCCGCGAAGGCGCCGGCCGCGTCGTCCGCCGAGGCGGGGGGAGCGGCGCCGGGAGCGGGCTCGCGGGGAGCGGCCCGCCGGCCGTCGATGATCTCGCGCAGGAGGGCCGCGACCCCCTGGGCTCCCAGGGCCGGATCGACCAGCAGTCCGCCGCCGTGCCGGCGCACCCGGTCGCCGATCGCGCCGTGATCGAAGGCGACCACGGGCACGCCCGCCATCCGGCACTCGGAGAGCGCCAGGTTGTAGGACTCCGGCCAGACCGACAGCAGGAGAGCCAGATCGACGCGGTCGCGCCGCAGGCGGCCGACCAGCGATCCCGAGCGGTAGTAGCCGTGGACGCGGACGCGGGGGAGGCGGCGCAGGCGGCGCAGGAGCTCGGGGTCGCCGCCGCCGTAGGCGCTCCAGCGCAAGGCCGGATCGCCGTCCGGCGGCAGCCGTCGCACCACCTCCTCGAACACCAGCGCCCCCTTGTGCGGCTGCACCTGGCCGACGTAGGCCACGTGCCGTACCGGCCCTTCCCGCCAGGCCGGCGCGGGGGTGACCTTCACGCTGGCGGGCTCGATCACCCGCTGCCGGTCCGCGGGCAGGCCGGGGAACAGCTCCAGATGGCGGCGGCGGAGGAACTCGGAGGGGTAGACCACGGCCGCCGCGGCGTGGAGCAACTCGCGGGCGATCTCCCGGCGCTCTTCCTGGAATCCCAGGCCCACGGGCCAGTCCTGGCCGAGGCAGCGCGCGCACCGCTCGGGGTCGCGCGAGTAGTGGCAGAAGCGGAGCTGCGGCACCTCCAGCAGGTGCGGCCGGGGGCAGAAGAGGCTGAAGTCGTGGACCGAGAGGACCAGCGCCAGCCCGGAGCGGTGGAGCTCCAGGAGCGACGCCAGGGGGATGGACGACAGCCCCTCCACGTGCAGGGCCGCCGCCCCCACCTCGGCGGCGGCATGGGCGGCGGCCCGCTCGAAGCCGGCGTCCCGCAGGGCGACCGGCGACGGCGGCGGGCCTTCGCTGAGCCCCAGCGCGAGCCGCCGGCCGGCGGCGGAGATCTCCAGCCGGTAGCTCTCCGCCTCGGGGTAGAGCAGGGCCAGCGGCCGGCGCCGCGCCTCGCTCTGCATGCGGGTGAGGAGTTGGAGCTGCATCCCCCCCAGCCGCGGGGTGGGGACGGTGGAGAGCACGTTGAGCACCGGGATGGGCGGCAGGTCCGAGAGGCTCGCGGCGGCGCGGAACGAGCGCCGGCGCAGGCTGTCGCGCAGGCGGTCGGAGATGCGCTCGCGCAGGGCGGCCCACCCTTCGGCCCGCAGCACGCGGCCGGCGGTCTGGAAGGGGAGAGTGTTGGAGCCGTTCACGCGGCGTCCTGTCTCCGGCGGCGGATGCGCGCCAGCTCCCGCCGCAGGCGCTCGCCGGCGGCCTCGGGGGCATAGAGCTCGCGCACCCGTTGCCCGGCGGTTTCGATCCGCGCCGACGCGCTCTCCGGCGCGTTGGCCAGGGCGCGCATCAGCGCGGCGGCGTGGTCGACGTCCGGCTCGGCCCACACCGCGCCGGCCGGATAGGGCCCCGCGGATTTCTCCAGGGTGGTGAGGCGGTGACGCACCACGAAGCCGGTGTCGTCGTCGAGGAAGTCGGTCACTCCGCCGTAGCCGGTGGCGATCACCGGCTTGCCCAGATACATCGCCTCGATCAGCGGCAGGCCGAGCCCCTCGGAGCGGTGCAGGGAGACGTAGGCGTCGCAGGCGGCGGTGAGGCCGTTCAACGCCTCGCGGCGCAGCGTCCCCACTTGCACGGTCACCGGCAGCCCTTCGGCGCGGCGGCGGAGATCCGCCACGTACTCCGGCTGGGCCTCCGCGTGGTTCACCTTGAGCAGCAGGCGAAGCGGACGGCCGCCCCCCCGCGCCGCCTGGGCGAAGGCGGCGAGCAGGCCGAACGGGTTCTTCCGCTCGGGCACGCTCAGGACGTCGAAGCAGAACAGGAAAAGGAATTCATCCGGTTTGACTCCCAGCGCCGCGCGGTCCGCCGGCACCGCCTCGGTGGGCTGGACGCAGGGGGGCATCCAGCGCACCTCCACGGGGGAGATCGCCTGATAGGCCTCCTGGCAGAAGCGGGTCGGAGCCCAGACCTCGTCCACACACTCGAACGCCGGAGCGAAGCAGAGCGGGAAGTGCGACAGCTCCCAGAACCAGTAGCCGATGCGGTGCCGGCCGAGGACGAGAGGGCCCGGCATCCGGCTCTGCACGGTCTCCATCATGTCGGCGTTGACGTGGAAGAGCAGCGGCTCGTAGGGGAGCCCCTGGGAGACCGCCTCGTCCGCCGCGCCCGGAGCGCCGTCGGCGCGGCCGTCCAGGGTCCACAGCGCGCACGGGATCCCCGCGTGGTCGAGCGCCGCGAGGGTCCCCCGGCACGCCTCGCCGACGCCGGTGGGCGCCGTGGCCCAGCCGATCACGCTCACCCCCTGGGGGCCCGTGGCGCGCGGCAGCGTGAACGACTCCGCCAGCGGCTCCTCCGCGGCCCCGGGGTGCAGCCCGCGGCGGCGGTGCTTCTCCCACCAGAGGATGGCCCAGGCCCGCTGCCGCCAGGGCAGGGTGCGGAGCACCGGACGGACGGCGGCGGCCGGCAGCCGGTACTCGCGCCGGCCATAGGTCACGTACCAGAGGGCCAGCGCCGCGCGGTCCTCGCCGAGCGGGTCGGGAAAGGAGCGCAGGAGATCGGTGCGGCGGCGCTGCATCTCCAGGGCCAGCCGCGGCACGCGGGGCCGCCGCCGGGGATCGTGGCCGGCGTCGGCGGTCAGCCAGGCGGCCTCCTCGCGAGAGAGGCGGGCGGCCTCTCCGCGGTCGAGGAGCGCGGAGACGGCGGACCGCGTCCGTTCCTTGCGGTCGAGATCCTCCACCATCCGCTCGCCGGCCCGCCGCAGCGGCTGGAGGAGCGCCGCGGTGAACGTGGGGTGCACGTTCTCCGGCGCGCCCGTGCTGCCGGCAAACCAGTGGGCGAAGCGGAGGCGGTCCTCCTGCCAGGGGCGGGGGAAGAAACGCTGGAGGTCCTGGCGGTGGTCCCAGAGCAGCAGCGCCAGCCGCGGCAGGGGGACCGCGGACGGGGACTCTCCCGCCGGCTCGCGCAGCCAGTCGAAGAAGCTGTCCTCCCCGGAGGTGTCGAACGGATCGGGCCAGCGCCTCCCCTCGGGATCGACCTGCCGCAGGGCGCGGCGGGAGATCTCCGGCACCGGCACGCCGTTGTCGAAACGGCCGTACTGATAGGGGTAGTCCTGGACCTCCTCCTGCCCCTCGGCCCGGATGCTCTCGCCGTAGAGCCGGAAGAGGGGGAGGACGTCCGGACGGTCGGCGAAGGTGAAGCGGCTCTGGAACTTCGAGATCAGCTCCGGCCGCCGGAAGTCGTAGCCGCTGAAGTGGAAGAAGCGCAGCGGCACGCCGTTGGCCGACCAGCCGCCGTCGCGCGGCGCGACCGTCCGGTGGGCCAGGTTCCAGTAGGCCACGTTGTAGCCCGGATCGCGCAGGATGTCGACCTCCGGCAGGAAGGCCGGCGCGAAATCCATCCAGCGCTGGTCCACGAACAGCCCCCGCTCGACCTCGCTCACGCACTCGCGGTAGAGGCGGCGCGACCACCAGTCGAGGAAGGGGAGGGTGCGCTCGTTGAACGCCAGGCCCAGGAAGCCGAGGTTGTAGACACCTGAGAGCAGGATCTCCCGCTCGCTCGGCACCGACCGGTCCTCGATGGGCGCCGTCAGGTGGGGGGTGAGCACCGCGTCCGCCGGCCCCAAGCGCTCGTAGAGCTCCGAGAGATCGTCCAGCACCAGGATGTCGGGATCGAAATAGCAGATCCGGTCGCACCCCAGGGTGCGACGGAGGTGGAGCAGGAAGTACGGCTTGACCGCCGTGTTCAGCTCGACGATCGAATAGCGGAAGGCGACGTGGGGGAAGGCCGGAATGCCGAGCTGATCGGCGAAGGTCACCGCGAACGGCTCGTCCTCATAGCGGTGCCCGGGCTGCGGCCGGTCCACGATCAGCACGCAGACCTTGCCCTCCGGGTGCCTCGCCAGGAACGAGCGGGTGAAGGCCCGGGCGTACGCGAGGTAGTTGTTCGCGACGATGGTGC
>QHVW01000003.1 GCA_003223675.1 Acidobacteriota bacterium | reverse complement strand
GCTTCGGCGAACCGCTCTCCCGCGGGACGGCGCTCAAAACGCTCCTCCAGCGTGATCTCAGGACGATGGCGCGCCGTGAGAAAATGACCAAATTCATGGGCCAGGCTGGCTCTCCGTCGCTCATAGGGATGGTGAAGATTGACAGCAATACAGGCTCCGAAGGGCTCGGTGCAAGCGAACATTCCCACTACGTTGGAAGGCATCGCTAGCTGGAATACCCGAATCCCCACATCTCCCTCGAGAATCTCGCGAAGCCGCATCAGCGGGCCGTCTCCCAGATCGAGCCGCCGTCGCTCAGACGCTGCGACATCCTCCGCCGCGAGCTCGGGATCGCTGCCCTGGATCTCATATTCCGGAGGGTAGCGCCTTCGCAATGGGGCCTGGCACTGCTCTTCGAGCCTGATGTAATCCTCACAGAGGCGCTGCAATTCCCCGATGTGCGAAAGCAGGGCTGGAGCAGGGGAGGACGGCAAGGTAGCACGGAGCTGCACGCCGAAACCTTCGGCGGGAGCTCCCCGCTGGAGGAGGTCAGAGACATTCCGTCCGAGTAGAGATGCCGTCCGAACAAGCTCCGCAGGCTTCAACCGTCTCTCGCCTTTTTCTATAGCGACGATCGTGGTCCGGGACATGCCGAGATGATCGGCGAGCTCCTGCTGCGTCCAGCCGGTGCTCTCGCGCGCCTGTCGGATGCGAGCGCCCAAGGCTCGCAGGTCAGTGGTGTTGACTTGATACTCTCCCATGAGGGCTCCCATCCGTCAGGCGCTCCCACGTTCAGTATCCCTCCCTTCGCCGACAATGTCAAACCTCTAGCTCAAGATATCGCCAAAGTGTCAGATCCGCAACGCCCCCAGTAGAAGATCCTCTCTTCTCAAGAAAAGGCGGCGGTCCGGACCGCCGCGCAATCCCCGCGGGACCAGGGGCTCGCCTCCTTCCAGCGCCTCCGGCAGGGAGGCCCGCTCTGGGAGGCGATCGCCGCCGCCATCGACCGCGGCGCGCGGGATGGCTCGTTGGACCGGCCGCGTCAAGGGTATGTCCGGGCTCTCCTTCCAGATGCCCGGAATTATTCCCCGGAGATCTGGCGCCGCTGCCTGCTCGCATCGCTGGATCACGAGGCGGTCGAAGAGCAGGAGGCCCTCCGGACGGCCGCCGAGCTCGCCCGCGAGAGCCACGGCCTGGAGCTCAAGCGGCTTCGGGAGGATGGACTGCTCCTGGGCGGCCTCCGCGCGGCGCTCGACGGCGCCTTGGGGACAGGCGAGGTCCGAAAAGTGCGGCGTGGAGTCTTCAAGTCGCCGTCCGGCGGGGCCTGACCGCCGCCAGATGGCCACTCAATGCCGCAAGGTGAAGATCCCTCGCGGCATTCCCCGCTCATCGAGCGGCATTTCCTCACCTTCCAGCGGCATCCCCCCAAGATAATGCCGCAACGTGGCGAGACAATGCCGCAAAATGAGCTCTAATTGCGGCATTTTATGGGCTTCGAACTCCATGAGTGAGAGGAGATGCGCCATTCTCTCGACAACGCGGCTTCTTCAGAGGAAGGAATGCCGCAATGAGCCGTAGTATTACCGCATGAATAGCGCTTCATGCTCCATTTCCTACAGGAAAAGCCGCAAGCAGGGCTTACATCGCGGCGAAAAGCCTCCTCCTCGCGTCATTCCCTGGAGGGAATGCCGCATTGAGGAGCCAGGTCGCGGCACAACGGACGGCTGAGCGTCCGTCAGGGCGGCCCTGTGTGTCTCCCTGAGAGGGGAACCTGCTCCGGTAGCCCCCTCCCCCCGCCGTCCCGGCTCGGATAGAATGCGCCAATGGATGAGATCAAGCTTTCCGAGGGTGCCAGAGCCGGGCTCCTGGCGCTGGACGCGGGCGCCTATCTGCCCGGAGACTTCGAGGAGCTCCGGCGTCTCAAGCTCCTGGAGCACAAGACCCTCCCCCCGGCCAACCGCGAGGTCGAGCTGAAGCTCACCGAGCGCGGGCGGCGGGAGGCCGAACGGCTGCGGGCCGAGCAGCAGAGCGGCAACGGCGGCTGATCCTCATCCGTTCTCCGCGCGAGAATCCCCCCGTTTCGAGCGTGATCGAAGCCATCCTCTTCGACTGCGACGGCGTCGTCCTCGACAGCGAGACGATCTGGGACCGGTGCGCGGCGGAGCTCCTCCGCCGGCGCGGCATCGCCTTCGACCTGGAGCGCACCAAGCCCCTGATCACCGGCTTGAGCCAGCAGGCGGGAATCCTCCTGCTCCAGGAGCAGTACGGCGTCGAGGGGGACCTGGACGCCCTGGTTGCGGAGCGGCTGGAGATCATCCGCGGTCTGTTCGAGCGGGAGGTGCGTTTCACCGCAGGATTCCCGGAATTCTTCGCAGAGCGGGTCCGCGGGCGCTACGCCACCTGCATCGCCACCTCCATGCCCGAGGAGCTGTTCGCGGTGGCGGACCGCCGGTTGGGGATCTCCCGCTTCTTCGGCTCCCGCGTCTACTTCCCCACCCACGTGGGAGGACGGGCCAAGCCGGCGCCGGACCTCTTCCTCTACGCCGCCCGCCAGCTCGGCGTCCCCCCGGACCGCTGTCTGGTGATCGAGGACTCCCCCCGCGGCATCGAAGCCGCCCGCCGCGCCGGCATGCCGGTGATCGGGCTGGCCACCACGCATGGGAAGGAGTTGCTGGGGGAGGCGGATTGGGTGGTGGGGTCGTTTGGGGAGATCGAGCTTCCCTAACCCCCCGCCCGCCGCCGGAAGCGGTCCGCCGCCAGCCAGAGGATGCCGGTGCCCATCAGGAAGAGGGCCAGGAACTGCCGCCAGAGGGCATCGAGGCCGGCACCCTTGAGGAAGAGGGCGCGCACGATCTCCATGTAGTGCCGCACGGGGTTGATCAGCGTCAGCCACTGGAAGACGGCCGGCATGCTGGTCACCGGGAACATGAACCCCGAGAGCAGCAGGGTGGGCATGAAGAACAGGAAGGCCGACATGAAGGCCTCCTGCTGGGTGCGCGAGATGGTCGAGATGAAGAGCCCCACCCCCAGCGCCGAGAGGATGTAGAGCACGCTCGCCAGCAGCAGCAGCGGCACGCTCCCCTTGTAGGGGATGTGGAACCAGAGCAGCGCCACAGCGGTGATCAGCCCGAGGTCGGCGAGGCCGATGAGGGCGAAGGGGATGGTCTTGCCCAGGATCAGCTCCCCCGGGGTGAGCGGGCTCACCATGAGCTGCTCCAGGGTGCCGATCTCCCGCTCCCGCACGATGGCGAGCGAGGTCAGCACCAGGCAGATCAGGGTGAGGATGGCGCCGATCACCGCCGGCACGTTGTAGGTGCGGCTTTCGAGGTTCGGATTGAACCAGGCGCGGGCCCGCAGATCCACCCCGGGCGGGGTGCGCTGCGGCGCCCGCCGCGCGGCCCAGCTCTGGACGATCCGCCCGGCGTACCCCTGGGCCACGGTGGCCACGTTGGAATTGGTGCCGTCGAAGAGGAGCTGCACCTTGGTGGGCCGGCCGCTCTGGACGTCGCGCTCGAAGTCCGTTGGGATCACCAGCCCCAGCACCGCGTCGCCGCGGTCGAGGGCGCGCACGAGGTCGGCCGGCCGCTGCGACCGCCCCACCACCCGGAAGTAGCCGGAGGCGGTGAAGGTGTCCACCAGCTCGCGGGAGGCGGGGGTCCGGTCGGCATCGATCACGAAGGTGGTGGTGTCCCGCACGTCGGTCGACACCGCGTAGCCGAAGGCGATGAGCTGGAGCAGCGGCGCCACGAAGAGGACGCCGCGCATCCGCGGGTCGCGGAAGATCTGGCGGAATTCCTTGCGGACCATCTCGCGGATCCGCTCGAGGCTGGCGCGGACGCTCATCCCAGCTCCTTCCGGAAGCGGATCACGGCCAGCGCGAGCCCGGTGGTGGCGAAGACGGCCATCAGGAGCCCTTGCAACGCGAGCACCTCCAGGCCCACCCCCTTGAGAAAGATCCCCCGCGTGACCACCAGGAAGTAGCGCGCCGGCACGAGGTAGGAGATCGCCCGCAGGGCCGGCGGCATGGCGCTGATGGTGAACATGAACCCCGAGAGGAGCAGGGTGGGCAGGAAGGTGGCGATCATGGCGAGTTGGGTGGCCAGCACCTGCGAGCGGGCCACCGCCGAGATGAAGAGCCCAAGCCCCAGGGCGCCGGTGAGAAAGCAGGCCGAGAGGAGCATCAGCAGGGCGGCGCTGCCGCGGAAGGGCACCTGGAACAGGAGCACGCCGAGGACGCTGCAGCCGACCACGTCGATCAGCCCGATGGCGAGGTAGGGCAGGAGCTTGCCGAGCACCACCTCCAGGCGGGTGACCGGGGTGGCCGCGAGCTGCTCCATGGTCCCCCGCTCCCATTCGCGGGCGATGGTGAGGGAGGTGAGCATGGCGGCGATGATCATCATGATCACCGCCACCAGCCCCGGGACGATCATGTTGCGGCTGGCCAGCTCCTCGTTGAACCAGACCCGCGACTCCGGGCTCACCAGAGGCGTCACGGTGCGCCCGCGCAGCACGGCGCGGCCGGACCAGGTGCGCACCACGGCCTCGGCGTACCCCTGGGCGATGGTCGCCGTATTGGCGTCGCTGCCGTCGAGGATCGCCTGGACCGGAGCGGCGCGGCCGGCGCCGAGGTCGCGCTCGAAGCCGGGCGGAATCACCAGGATGAGCTGTGCGTCCCCCCGTTCGAGGAGGGGTCCGGTCTCGGCGCTGCGCGCCAGGAAGCGCACGATGGTGAAGTAGCCGGAGGAGCGGAAGGCGTCCACCAGATCGCGGCTGGAGGCGGAGCGGTCCTGGTCGAGCACGGCGGCGCGGATGTCCCGCACGTCCCAGGAGATGGCGTAGCCGAAGAGGATCAGCAGCAGCACCGGCAGCGCGAAGGCGAGCATCAGGCTGCGGGGGTCCCGCCGGAGCTGGAGGGTCTCCTTGCGGGCGACGGCGAGGAGGCGGGTGGGGCTCAGCATGGGGATTTCCAGGCCTCTCGCCCATGGCCGTCCATCCACGGCCGGTGCGGCCTGCCCTCCGAGGCCTCACCCCCTGGCCCCCTCTCCACTTCGTGGAGAGGGGGAACGTAGCTGAGCGATCTTGCCGAATCAGGAAGACCTCGATCTCTGGGCCCTTCCTCTCCACGAAGTGGAGAGGGACCGAGGGTGAGGCTTCGAAGGGCAGGACGACCCGGGGGCACGTTGTTTCTAATCAACGACCGCCC
>QHVW01000215.1 GCA_003223675.1 Acidobacteriota bacterium | reverse complement strand
CCCACGTGAGGATCACGATCTATTTTTCCGACCGCGAGCCGGCCGGGCCTTATGAGGTCACGGTACCGGCCCGGCGCACCCGCCACGTGCGCTTCAACGACCTGGCCGATCCCGAGCCCATCCCGAAAGACACGGATTACGCCAGCGTGATCGAATCCGACGTGCCGGTGGTGGCCCAGCACACCCGCCTGGACTCCCGGCAGGCCGACAACGCCCTCCTCTCCACCATCGCCTACGCGGCATCTTGAAAGGAGGACGCCATGGCCGTAGCTCACGTCGAACGTCATTCCGAAACCTTGACTGAAACCATCGCGCCGCCGAGCCGTCCCGAGACTCCCGATTTCAAGGGCGCGGAGGCGCTCGCCGCCGACCTCCGCGCCGTCCTCGCGGGGGAGGTGCGCTTCGACGCCGGCAGCCGCGCCCTCTACGCCACCGACGCCTCGAACTATCGCCAGGTGCCGATCGGCGTGGTGATCCCCCGCACGGAGGAGGACGTCATCAACACCCTCGCCACCTGCCGGAAGCACGGCGCGCCCGTGCTAGCCCGCGGCGGCGGCACCAGCCTGGCCGGCCAGTGCTGCAACGTGGCGGTGGTGCTCGACTTCTCGAAATATTTGCACCGCATCCTCCATCTCGATCCCGATCGCCGGCGGGCGCGCGTGCAACCGGGCCTGGTGCTGGACACCTTGCGCGACGCCGCCGAGCGCCACCATCTCACCTTCGGTCCCGATCCCTCCACGCACAACCACTGCACGCTGGGCGGCATGATGGGGAACAACTCCTGCGGCGTGCACTCGGTGATGGCCGGCAAGACGGACGACAACGTCGAGGAGCTGGAGGTCCTCACCTATGACGGCCTGCGCCTGCGCGTGGGCCCCACCGGCGAGGAGGAGCTGGCGCGCCTCGTCCGCGCCGGCGGGCGGCGGGGGGAGATCTACCGCCGCCTGCGCGATCTGCGCGACCGCTACGCGGAGCAGATCCGCGCGCGCTTCCCCGACATCCCCCGCCGGGTCTCCGGCTACAACCTCCCCGAGCTGCTGCCGGAAAAAGGTTTCAACGTGGCCCGCGCGCTGATCGGATCGGAGGGGACCTGCGTCACCATCCTGGAGGCCACCGTCCGTCTGGTGCCCAGCCCGCCCTCCCGCTGCCTGCTGGTGCTCGGCTATCCGGACGTGTACACGGCCGGCGATCACGTGCCCGAGATCATGCAACATAAACCGATCGGCCTCGAAGGGCTGGACGACGTGCTGGTGAGCGACATGAAACGCAAGAAGCTCCACCCCCAGGACGTCGAGCTGCTGCCCCAGGGGGCCGGCTGGCTGCTGGTGGAATTCGGCGGCGAGACCCAAGGACGCCCCGTCGATGAAGATCTTCGACGATCCACAAGAGGAACGGACGATCTGGATCGTCCGCGAGTCGGGCCTGGGAGCCACCGCGCGGGTGCCCGGCGAGCCGGACACCTGGGAGGGGTGGGAGGACTCCTCCGTGCCTCCCGAGCGGCTGGGGGACTACCTGCGGGCCCTGCGCAAGCTGTTCCAGAAGTACGGCTACGGCTGCGCCCTCTACGGCCATTTCGGCCAGGGGTGCGTGCACACGCGGATCGATTTCGATCTCGTCACCTCCCCCGGCATCGAGAAATACCGCGCGTTCATCCACGAGGCCGCGGACCTCGTGCTCTCCCTGGGCGGCTCGCTCTCGGGCGAGCACGGCGACGGCCAGTCGCGCGCCGAGCTGCTGCCCAAGATGTTCGGCGAGGACCTGATGAAAGCCTTTCACGAATTCAAGGCGATCTGGGACCCCGAATGGAAGATGAATCCGGGGAAGATCGTGGACGCCTACCGCGCCGACGAGAACCTCCGCCTGGGGGTCTCCTACGATCCGCCGGAGCTGAAGACCCACTTCCGTTTCCCGGGCGACGACGACGGCAGCTTCGCCCGCGCCACCCTGCGCTGCGTGGGGGTCGGCGAGTGCCGCAAGCACCACGGCGGCACCATGTGCCCGAGCTACCGGGTGACCATGGAAGAGGAGCACTCCACCCGCGGGCGGGCCCGCGCGCTGTTCGAGATGTTGCAAGGAAATCCACTGAAGCACGGCTGGCGGGACGAGCACGTCAAGGAGTCTCTCGACCTCTGCCTGTCCTGCAAGGGTTGCAAGCACGAGTGCCCCATGGAGGTCGACATGGCGACCTACAAGGCCGAGTTTCTCTCGCACTATTGGGAAGGGCGGCTGCGCCCGCGCTCGGCCTACGCCTTCGGGTTGATCCATCGCTGGGCCCGGCTCGCCTCACACGTTCCCGGTCTCGCCAATCTCTTCACCCAGACGCCGGGATTGCGATCGATCGCCAAATTCCTCTCCGGCATGGCGCCGCAGCGGCGGGTCCCGGCCTTCGCGCCGGTGCCGTTCAAGGACTGGTTCTTCCACCGGCATCAACCCTTACAGACCGGCGGGCAGCGCGTCCTCCTCTGGCCCGACACCTTCAACAACTATTTCCACCCCGCCACGGCGCGCGCCGCGGTCGAGGTGCTGGAGTCGGCGGGATTCCAGGTGACGGTCCCCTGGGAGCCGCTCTGCTGCGGGCGCCCGCTCTACGACTACGGGATGCTCGATCAGGCCAAGCGGCAGCTCCGGCAGATCCTGGACACGTTGCGCGAGGAGATCCGCGAGGGGACGCCGGTGATCGGCCTGGAGCCGAGCTGCGTGGCGGTCTTCCGCGACGACTTCACCCTCGGTGAATTCCTGATCCAGAAGGGCACGATCGATCTGCCCGAGCTGAAGCGCAAGGCCGTGCTCCACGGCCACTGCCATCAGAAATCGGTCCTCCACATGGACGACACGGTGAAGGTGCTGCGCGATCTCGGGCTCGATCTGGAGGTGCTCGACTCCGGCTGCTGCGGCATGGCCGGCTCGTTCGGTTTCGAGAAGGGGGAGCGCTACGGCGTGTCGATCGCGGTCGGCGAGCAGGTGCTCCTCCCCGCCGTGCGCAAGGCGGCGAAGGACACCCTGATCATTGCCACAGGCTTCAGTTGCCGCGAGCAGATCGCCCAGGAGACCGGCCGGCAGGCGCTCCATCCGGCGCAGGTCCTGCGGATGGCCCTGCGCGAGGGGCCGGAAGGTCCGGCCGGGGATCTCCCCGAAAATCTTTACATCGGAAACGAAGGGACCGGCGCCGGCCGGGCGGCCGCGTGGCTGGCCGGCGGCGCCCTGCTGGCCGGAGCGGCCGTCTGGGCGCTCAAGGCGGGACGCGAGAGGAGGAATCATCATGAGCAACGGTAAAAATCCCGAGATCGTCGTCGTCACCGGCGCGTCCGCGGGCGTGGGCCGCGCCACCGTGCGGGCCTTCGCCGAGCAGGGGGCCCATATCGGTCTGATCGCCCGCAACCGCGAGGCGCTGGAGAACGCCCGCCAGGAGGTGGAGGCGATGGGCGGCCGGGCCCTGGCTCTGCCCACCGACGTGGCGGACAACGAGGCGGTGGAGGCCGCCGCCGCTCGCGTCGAGGCCGAGCTGGGGCCGATCGACGTCTGGGTGAACAACGCCATGTGCTCGGTCTTCTCGCCGGTCAAGGAGATGAAGCCCGAGGAGTACAAGCGGGTCACGGACGTCACCTATCTCGGCTACGTCTGGGGGACGCTGGCGGCGCTGCGCCGCATGCTGCCGCGCGATCGCGGCGCCATCGTGCAGGTGGGCTCGGCGCTCGCCTACCGGGGGATTCCCCTGCAATCAGCGTATTGCGCGGCCAAGCACGCCATCCAGGGGTTCTGCGACTCGCTGCGCGCCGAGCTCCTGCACGACGGCAGCCGCGTCCACATTTGCATGGTGCAGATGCCGGCGCTCAACACGCCGCAGTTCAGTTGGGTGAAGAGCCGTCTGCCCAGGAAGCCGCAGCCGGTGCCGCCGATCTTCCAGCCGGAGGTGGCGGCGCGGGCCATCGTCTACGCGGCCCACCACCGGCGAAGGGAGATCTACGTGGGCTGGCCCACGGTCAAGGCGGTGGTCGGCAACAAGATGGCCGCCGGCTACGCCGACCACTATCTGGCCCGCCACGGCTACGACGCCCAGCAATACGACGGCTTCGCGGACCCCGACCGCCCCAACAACCTCTGGGAGCCGGTGCCGGGGGACCACGGCGCCCACGGCCAGTTCGACGACCGGGCGACGTACCACAGCCCGCAGCTCTGGTCCAACCTCCACCGGGGAATTCTGGCGGCGGTGGGGGCGGTGGGGCTGGCGGGAGCCTTGTGGGCCGCGTGGCGCGGAGGGGAGGCTTGACCGCCTGGGTGGCGGCGTTCGCCCGCCGCTGACTCCCGCTCCCGTCTTGCGATAGGATGTCTTCATGCGGCCAGTATTCGCGGATCCCAAGACTGATTTCGTCTTCAAACGGATCTTCGGCAGCGAGGTCCACAAGCCGCTCCTCATCGAGCTGCTCAACGCCCTCCTGGAGCTCGCGGGAGACCACCGGATCGCCGATCTCCAGTACCTTTCTCCCGAGCAGCACGTGCCGGTGGAGGAGCTGAAGCTGTCGCTGGTGGACGTCAAGTGCTTCGACGAGCGCGGGCGGCACTACGTGGTCGAAATGCAAGTGCTCAACGTCGAGGGGTTCGAGAAGCGGGTGGTCTACAACACCTCCAAGGCGTACGTGACGCAATTGCGCACCGGCGAGGGCTATCCCGGTCTCGATGACGTGGTGGGGGTGACGATCTGCGATTTCCTGCTCTGGCCCGGGCCGCCGGTGCCGGGTGGCGCGCCGGTGCCGATGCTGAGCCGCTGGCGGATGCAGGAGCAGCACGATCGCTGGGCCTACTTCTTCCGGGAATCGGAGAGCCTCACGGTGGTGCCGCCGGCCCTGGCGGTGCCGCCCTACCGGGATGCGCTGGAGGTCGCCCGCATGGCGGGGTTCAGCGCCGGAGAGCTCGACCTCTATGACCGCGCCAAGATCGCCGAGCAGGACGCCCGCGGAGCCCTCAGCCTAGCCGAACGGCAGGGACGCGAAGAGGGACGCGAAGAGGGACGTGAAGAGGGACGCGAAGAGGGACGCGCAGCGGGGCTGCGCGAAGCGATCCATGCTCTCTGCCAGGCGTTCGAGATCGCCATCGACGTCGAGCGGGAAGCGGTTCTGGCCAGCCTGGGGGCCGGCGAGCTGAAGGAGCTGCAGGCCCGCCTGCTGCGCGATCGGCGCTGGAGCTGAGCTACGCCGGCTCCGCCCACGGCCTGGATGCGACTCACCGCCAAACCGGGGCCGAGCCTGCGCTCAGACCGCCTCCGGCAGCCTGATGGGATGACCCTTGAGCTGTCCGGGCAGCGCCGGCAGCGGCAGATTCGCCGGGAGGGCGCCGCCCGGCTCGGTCTTGGGCCAGGCCGGATCGCAGCCGTAGCTCTCGCTGCCGGGGTCGTCATAGGTGATCACCGCCCAATATGCCGGCCGGAGCATGCCGTTGCAATTGGCGAAGTAGGCCCGGTGCCCATGCGTCCCCTGCTCGATCGTCAGGCCGTTCCGGCTGGGCGGTAGGCTCTCGGCGCCGGCGGCGGCGATCTCCTTCTTGATCCCCGGCCAGGGCTTCGCCCACGCCTCGCCCTTCTGCGCGGCGGCGTCGAGGTGGGTCAGCACCCAGAGCCCCGTCCAGTCGAGCGCCGTATCCAGATTCTGGGGCAGATTGCCCGGCTTGCCGAGCAGATAGAGCCGCCGCCGGTCGCGGATCTTCCGCTGGTCGGCGTCTCCTCCCTGGGGAGTCGATGAATTCGCCACCCAGCACCGGGCGCCCGGCATCACCACGTTCCCCTTCGGCGTGGCGCACAGCGATTCCAGGGCCATGCAGGCCTTCTCGACCGCGACCGCCTTGTCGAGCACGGCCTTGTCGTTGTTGCGCAGGGCGAAGAGCACGAGCCCGTCCTGTCCACCGTAGAAGATGGCGCAGTGGCTGCCGGTCCCCAGCTCCTCGGAGTCGGCGCGCGACCAGAAGCTCGTGTTGAGCTGCTGATCCAAGAAAGCCAACACACCGCCGCGGGCCCCGTTCGGGTTCGTGGCATAGGCCGCGGCCCAAAGGGCCATGAACTGGTTCGGGGTGCCTCTCGTCGGCGGTCCTGCCTGCACCTGTTTGCCGGCGACCAGATCCCGGATGGATTGCAGCGCGGCACGATTGGTCTGTTGCCCATGAGCAGGCGGATGGTTATGTGCCATGGCTCACCTCATCTTTCTCTTCAAGGGGCGACGGCGGTGGGCGCCACGGATTGGCGCTTCGCTGGCCGTTTCCGTTACCTCGGAGTGATGTTGCAAGGATAAGCCTGGCGGCTGGGGAAAGCAATCTTATTTTCTTTTGGCGATAATATGATGGTCCGCCTCCTCACCCTTCGCGGGCGGGAACAACGCCGTCCGGCGCTTCCGTGCCAAGGAAAGGAAGCACCGGACGGCTGGCTCTGGGTCTCAGCTCGCTTTTTTGGGTGCGAGCGCGTTGGTGAGATCGATCGAAAAGCCGATGTGCCCACGAATGTCATGCTCGTCCGTGAGCAGATCCGAATGGTTGGCCCAGGTGACCGAGAGCGGGATCTTGATGTTGTCGGTGAGATGGAGCTCGAGCTTCGCATTGAGCTTGGCGACCGTATCATGCATGGCGTCCGGAACGTCTTTGTACTTCTCATAGGCTCCGCTCAAAGCCACATGGACGCCGTTTTGCCCTCCGATGGCGGTTCCCTTGAGCAGCAGCAGCCCATATTCAAGGCCGAGCTTCAACGTCGTGGGATCTGAAACATCTTTCAGCAAGCTTCTCGTCTGCGTGTAGTCGGCGTTTAAGGTTATGCCCTGATCCTTGACGACTCCTTTGGCAAGGCGGATTCCCGCTGAGTGCTTGCTGGGGCCGAATTCGTCCTTCCTTTCGAGCCCACTGACGAAGAAGGTTACGATGAGGCTGCTATCGATCTCCTCGTTGAGCTTTTCGAGGGCACTATCGAGAGCAGTCTCATTTATCCTGATTTTTTCGATGATGCTTAAGACATCGGGATCCTTCATGAAATCGTCGAACTGCGATTGATCAAAACACTTGCCGTCAGCGTCGATCATCTTGTTCAACTTTTCATTCAGCTTGGTGCGATCATGAATGGCGTTAAATACTTCGTCGGTTTTTTTAAAGGAGTCGGTTACCGCCTTATCGTTCTTGAATTTCTTCACGTTCGTCCAATCCCGCCTATCCCGCGTGCCGGCCAGACGGAAGCGAAGCTCCCAGTTGACAATGTCGCCGAGGTTCTTGGCCTGAAGCGCGGGATCGGCCATGCCGTCGCCGTCGCGGTCGAACGAATCTCCTTTGCCGCCGAAGGTCAGACCAATGCCCCAGCGGCGCAGCCTTTCATTGCTCGTGTCCTGATAAAGCGTCTGCCGGTCGAGAACCTCGGGGCGAAAGATTGCCTTCAGATCGAAAAGGTTGAAGTCGCCGGTGACGAGATCTCCCTGCTCGCTCAGCAGACCGTTGTCGATAGCGAAAGCAAGGATACTAGGAAAATCCGCACCATTGACGAGACTCGTCGCTGAGGTTCCCGCATTTGACGGCGCGTTTGTCTGCTTGCTCGTGGGGCTCGTCTTGGGAAGTTGATCCGCTTCTATGGCCGCTTTACTAGCGTCGTTGATTGAGGAAGCGGCGATCTGTTTTTCGATAGCCTCCCGGAGAACATCGTTTTGTTGTCTACAGTTCTTAGTAGGAGAAGTTCCTGCCTGAGCCCCGAGTGGCAGTCCCAGAGAGAACAGGCCAAGCCACAGAAGCAACTTGACAAAGGAGCGACACAGAGTTGACACGTTCATCAGCGGACCCTCAGCAGGATGAACAGGTGCTGGAAGCTGAAGTGGCTGTCGTCGCCCTTCCGCTGGCGATAGCGCACGACATCGTTGACGGAGATCTCGCTCACAACCCCCCACGAGGCCACATTGGTCAGGAAGGACCAACTGATGCTGTGCAGGCCGGGATTCAAGGGGTCGAGGTGAACGACGACCTCATCCGTGGCTGCGTCCTCATGAACGATCAGACCGGTGTCGAAATGAACCGCGACCTTGAAGGCGGCCTTGCAGAGAATCAGCCGCAAGGTGACCTTGTCGTCGGGTGCCACGCTTAAAGCGTTGGCAACGATCTCCTCTCCCTGATCGCACCGGGTGGGCTGAGCTTTCTTAACGTTGTCGGCCATGAGATACCTCCTTTGGTCTCGTTGAGAGTTGGTGTTCTCCCAGAGACGGACAGGCGGCAGAATTTCTTCCTTATTCTCCTTGTGGCTCAGCACCGCGCAACACCGGGGGGCCTTCCGGCCCCCCGGCGACCTACAGCACTGCAAACAGAGCCCTACTTCGCACCGCCCGGCGGCTTGCTCTCCACCGGGCCGGCCGGCGGCGGGGGCTCCGGCGCCGGCTTCTCGACGGTCTTCGTCCGGCGGGGTATCCGGCGCGGCCTGAAGCCGAACTTCACCAGCGTCTCGCTCGTGAAGCCGAACTTCCCGGCGAGGTTCGCCCCCAGACGCGAGCGCACCTTCTCGCCCGCTTTCGTCAGATCCCGGAGCTTCGCGTTGATCTCCCGGGTCTGCCCGCGGAGGTCCTCCTGCTTGTTCGCCAGATCCCTCACCTGGGTCAGCGTCTGATCCAACTGAGTCACGTCGTCGGTGAGGTGCGGCATGTCACCGGCGTGCTCCTTCAGATTGCTGATGGCGATCTCCCAACGGCTCCACATCTCCGCGTACGACTTTCCTTTCGCTGCCATGGTCTTTCTCCTTTCTTGGAGCAGCGTTTATCCAGAAACGGCGGGTGAGCCATTCACCCCGTCCCGTGGCTGGCCATCCCGCGCCAAGCGTCCCATCAGATGCAAGATCAGAGCTTCTCGGACGCTGAGCGCCTCCGTAAAGCTTGAATACGTCCTCATGGTACGGAAACGGAAACAGTGAGTCAATACCGGAGATTCAGATACAATGTGCCCTTGATTTCGCCGAGATGGACGACTGATGCCCGGATCGCGAGCCGGAGGCTCGGAGTCCTGGGAGGAAATGATCGATCGCGGTGAACGAGATCGTCGTCTCGGCCGCGGATCCACTCGTCTCAGGGAGCGAGACCCTGATCTCGCGGCCAGATCCACTCCACTCACGCGCGGGGCGACTCGTCCCAGCCCCCGAGCGGCTGATCTCGCGTGCAGGGCTCCTCGTCCCGGCACGCGAGTCGAGTGGATCTGCGAGGGAGTCGAGTGGCTACGCCGCCGGATGCGCCGGCTTGGCCGGCGAGACGGGAGCGTCGGGGCTGTTCATGACCTGGATGTCGTCCCCCACCACGTCCTCGACGTAGAGCATCTTGATTGCCACCATGACAGCGGCGAGGACGGGGACGGCGACCAGCATGCCCAGGAAGCCGAAGACGATCGCCATCAGCGAGAGGCCGATGAGGGTGACCACCGGCGGCAGGTCGACCCCGCGCTTCATCAGCAGCGGCTGCAGGATGTGCCCTTCCAGGAACTGCACTCCCCAGTAGACCAGGGCCACGAAGAGGGCCTTCTGCGGCGAGTCGAGGAAGGCCATCGCGATGCCGGGGATGGCGCTGAGGACCGGCCCGAGCATCGGGATGAATTCGAGCAGGCCCGCGATCAGGCCCAGCGCCAGCGCCGCCTTGACGCCGAGCAGGCTCAAGCCGATGGCGGTGGCCACGCCGATCGACGCCATCATGATGAGCTGCGCCACCAGCCAGCGGCGGAGGGTGAAGCCGATGGCGTCGAGGACCTCGGCCGCGCGGGGGCGCGCCGCGTGGGGGAAGAGGTGCAGCAGCCCTTTGCGGTAGAGGTCCGGCTCGGCGCCGATGTAGATCGCGGTGAACAGGATCAGCAGCAGGCCTCCCACCACGGCGACGGTCGAGGAGAGGAAGGAGAAGAGATAGCGGCCCAGGGCTCCGAGCTGGCCCGAGAGGCTCTCGGGCAGGCCGTGCCGGGGCGTTGCCGGCGATTCGCCGGGCGGTTGCGAGGGAGCCGGTTGGCCCGGAGTCTTCGGGCCGCCCGGAACCGGGATCTGTCCGGCAGGCGCCGCAGGGGGCGGCGGCATGAGCTGGCCGATGACGCCGTCCCGGTGGCTGTCGATCCACCTCTCCAGCCGGTCGAAGGCCTGGGGGAGCTGGGCCTGGAGCTCGCCCGACTGCGCCCGCAGGGTCGGCGCCGCCCAGGCTCCCAGGCCCACGATGACGCCCAGAAAGGCGACCACGAGGAGGACCACGCCCACGCCCCGGGGGACCCGGAAGCGCTCCAGGAAGTCGGCCCCGCGCGCCACGGCGAGCCCGAAGAGCACACCCAGGAAGGTGATGAAGATCAGGTCGTGGGCGACCCAGAGGAGGAGCATGAGGAGAACGAGCCCGATCACCAGCGCCGCGGCCCGGAGGATGTCCACGCTCCGCCATCCAGGCTGGCGGGGGCTCCTGGGCGCGGCACGGGTTTCCATGGCGGGGAAGCCTGAAGCAAGGAAGGTGCCGGGGAAAAAACCCTCCAAGGACATCAAGGACCAAAAGGACATAAAGGACCCAAAGGACGAGGTGACGCGTTCTGTAGGGGCGGCCCTGTGTGGCCGCCCTTGGCGAGGGAAATTCCCGACCGGACCAGCCCCCCACCCAGGGCGGCCACACAGGGCCGCCCCTACTCCTGGGTCTCCTGGGTCTCCGGGATCTTCACCAGCGCGTCCGCGGCGGACCGCTGCTCGGCGATCTTCTTGCTGGGCCCCTCGCCGCGGCCCCAGAGCTTGCCGGCGAGCCAGCATTCGACGACGAAGGTCTTGTTGTGGTCCGGGCCGATGGAGTCGGTGATGCGGTATTCGGGGAGGTCCCAGCCGAGCGCCTGGGAGACCTCCTGAAGCTGGGTCTTGGCGTCGGTCACCACCTGCCGGGCGCGTTCCTCGAAGGCGTTCTCCAGCATGGGGAGGATCGCCCGCCGCGCCGCCTCCAGCCCGCCGTCGAGATAGAGGGCGCCGAAGACCGCCTCCATGGAGTCGGCGAGCAGGGAGGACTTGGCGCGCCCGCCCGAGCGGTCCTCCCCCACGCCGATGCGCAGGGACGATCCCAGGTCCAGCTCCAGGCCGTGCTTGGCCAGGGTGTCGCGGCTGACAAGCTGCGCCTTGTGCTTGGACAGCTCCCCCTCCGGCAGCTCGGGATGGTTGGCGTAGAGCCACTCGGCGGTCACCACCCCGAGGACGGCATCGCCCAGGAACTCCAGCCGCTCGTAATGCTCCGGGATCCCCTGCTCGTTGGCCCAGGAGCGGTGGGTCAGCGAGAGCTGCATCAGATCGAGGCGTTTGAACCGGTGGCCCAGGCGTTTCTCGAGAGCTGTGGTGTCGCGGCGGCCGAATGCCATAACGGGATATTAGCAGCAGCAGGGCGGCAGGCGTTTTCCATCTTCAGTCTTGTAGGGGGGTCCAAGGATGAGGATTATCTACTGGAAGGGCGTCGGGAATGAGTCTCCCGCCGGATATCGGGGACGCTTCCTGGCGGCTGTCCAAGAGGGGTTGGAGGACGTTGAGGCGGGGCTCACCATGCGTCATCAAAGCATCCCCGATACGCCCTCCACGCCGTGATGTAGGCCTGCGCATCCCCACGCGGGACACCCTTCAGCAGCGCGAAAAACTTCGGCATACAGGCTTGGCAGGCCTTCTCGTGACGTTCGGCCTCTCGCTGATCCTCGCCCAAAGTGTTGCGGCGAAATGGAACGGGAAGGCAGAGCGCGGTTCGAGCCCGGATCAAGCCCTGCACGTACTCCGGGGCGGCGCTCCAGATCCGTGCCGTATTGTCCAAGGACGCGGTCACCACCCGGGTGCCATCCGGGCTGAAGGAGGCGGCCGAAACCTCAGCCGTGTGGCCCGTCAGGATGGCGATTGTTTGGCCGGTGGCGGCGTTCCAAATCCGCGACGTCCGGTCCTCAGATGCGGTCACCACCCGGGTGCCGTCTGGGCTGAAGGAAGCGGCCTCGACCCCGTCCGTGTGCCCTATCAGGGTGGCGATCGGTTGGCCGGTAGCGGCGTTCCAAATCCGCGCCGTCTTGTCCCTGGACGTGGTCACCACCCGGGTGCCGTCTGGGCTGAAGGAAGCGGCCTCGACTCCGTCCGTGTGCCCCGTGAGGGTGGCGATCGGTTGGCCGGTGGCGGCGTTCCAGATCCGCGCCGTTTTGTCTAAGGATGCGGTCACCACCCGGGTGCCGTCCGGGCTGAAGGAGGCGGCAAAGACCGCCCCTGTGTGCCCCGTGAGGGCGATCGGTCGGCCGGTGGCCCAGATCCGCGGCGGCTGGTCCACGGGCACGGCCATCACCCGGGTGCCGTCCGGGCTGAAGGAGGCGGCGAAGACCGGACCCGTTTGCCCCGTAAAGGTGGCGATCAGTTGGCCGGTGGCGGCGTTCCAGATCCGCACCGTCTGGTCGAGGGACGCGGTCACCACCTGGCCGCCGTCCGGGCTGAAGGAGGCGGCCCAGACTGGCCCCGTGTGCCCCGTGAGAATAGCGATCGGTTGGCCGGTAGTGGCGTTCCAGACCCGCGCCGTCTTGTCATCAGACGCGGTCACCACCCGGGTGCCGTCCGGGCTGAAGGAGGCGGCCTGGACCGCAGCCGTGTGCCGCAGGGTGGCGATCGGTTGGCCCGTTGCGGCGTTCCAGATCCGCGCCGTCTGGTCATAGGACGCAGTCACCACCCGCGTGCCGTCCGGGCTGAAGGAGGCGGCCTGGACCGCAGCCGTGTGTCCCGTCAGGGTGGTGATCTGTACCGAGTCCGACAACGCCTTATGGAGCAAGGACTCGGCGGTCGGTGTCGAATCTGGCTGCCGGACTTCTAATGCCACCAGCGCGGCCTCGGTTTGATGGTCTTCCTCCAGATTGTTGCCGAGGGCCGCGTACGCTCGGTCGCGTGCACGCTCCTCCGCCGCGCGTGCCTGTTGCCATTGCCACAGGGACAACGACGCCGCTCCCAGGATCAACGCGACTGCGACGACGGCCGCGAGTTGGAGGAGCCGGCGCTGGCGTCTCCGGCGCTCCACCTGGATGCGGCTCTCGGCGACCCGCCGCTGGCTCGCGGCAACCAGCCGCTCCTCGTCCGGCGTGCGCGCCCGCATCCCGTCCTTGCCCTCCTCGACGCGGGCCAGGTCGTGCTCGCCCAGAGTCTCCCCGGTCCGGCCTCCCGTCCACTCCTCCGCCCGCTGCTGCAGGATGCGCTGAGCCCGCTGGCCAGGCAGGTCCGAGGATTCGAAACGCCGGCGCACGAGCGGGGCCAGGGTGTCGTGGGCCAGGCGAGTGGTGGAGTCATGTGATTCCTTCGCCTCCCCTTCCTGGCCGCCCTCGGCGAGGAGATAGAGATCCTGGCACTGCTTGACGAGCTTCGGGATCTCCGGAATGTGTCTATAGCGCTCCGCCACCTCGGCCGCCGAACGGGTCTCGGCGGTGCCCAGGGGAGTGGTGTGGAAGAACAGGAGATCGAGGACCAGACCGGAATCCACGGTCTCGGGGCGCCCGCGGAGCTCGCGGAGCTTCTGGTCGAGGAAGTCGTCGAGCAGGAGGCCGCGGCGCTTCAGGCTCTCGTACAGGTCGAGGGTGAAGCGGGGGGAGGCGGGCTGCCCGGCCTTGGCCGCGGTCCACATCTGGGTCAGGAGGATCTGAAGGATCGGGGCGATGGTGGCGGCGCGCTGCTCGATGAGGTCGCCGGCGATCAACGCCGGCAGCTCGGGGTCGACCTCCAGGCCGTATTGCCCCCGCAGGCGCTCGCTCGACGCCGGGCCGCGGACGGCCTCCTCGATGGCATCGCGGTCGAGGTGGTTGACCTCGATCAAGGCCTGGAAGGCCCGGGGGAGCTTCTCGGCATCCAGGAGCTGCAGCACCTCGGCCAACCATTCCTTGCGGAAGCCGAGGACAAGGCGCCCCTTGGGACGGGTCTCGCGGACGGCGAAGAGCGTCCGTAGCACGGCGGCGAAGCCCTCGACCTCCCCGCCGGGGGCGAGAGGGCGCGTCCACGCCTCCTCCGCCTGATCCAGGATGACGGTGAGGGGCTTGCCGGCCGTCTCCTCTCTCCGGCGCCAGGCGGCGCCGGCGTCCTCGTCGCCCAACGCGCGAGCCAGAGTGCCGGCGAGGCCGAGAGCCCGGTCGCGGGGCAGGTAGTGTACCTCGTGGGTGGCTTCCAGCCGCGGCAGCAGGCCTGCCCTGAGGAGCGACGACTTGCCCGCTCCGGTGGGACCGAAGAGGAGCACGACGGGGTCACCATCCGGCCGGGTCACCTCCTCATAGAGCTTGCGGATCTCGCGGCCCCGCCCGAAAAAGACCGGAGCGTCCTCGCGGGCGAACGGAGCGAGATGCTTGAACGGCGAGCGCGGCAGGTCCATCGCCGGCAGCGAGGGAAGGCCGAAGAGCAGGTCCTGCGCGACCCCTGGCAGGCTCCAGCGCCGAAAGTCCTCCTCGGCACCGGGTGCGGTTTTGAGATCCCAGGGCCAACTCTCCTGGCCGACACCCGGTGGATGCGGATGGCTGTCCGCATAGGTCCCCTTCGGCAGATCGCCCGTCAGGGCGGCCTGCACCGCCGACGTCGCGTCCGCGAAGGCGGAACCCAGTGGAACGCCGGCGGCGAGAGCCTGGTAGAAGCGGGCCGAGAGCTCCGTGGCCACCGAGTCCCGGATGGCCTGGGAGGTGGCGATCACCACCGGGATCCCGGCGTC
>QHVW01000002.1 GCA_003223675.1 Acidobacteriota bacterium | reverse complement strand
TGACTGACCGGCCCCGGGCCGTTCTCGACACCAACGTCTTTCTCTCCGCATTCCTCAGCCGCAGCCCCACGAGTCCGACCAAAGAAGTTATCCAGCGTTGGCAGGCCGGCGAGTTTATCCTCCTGGTTTCCGACGCTCTGATCGATGAGCTTACCGAGAAGCTGCTGGAGAGGCGGATTCCTTCCGATCAGGTGACAGAGTTTCTCTCCTTGCTCGCCGGGATGGCTGAGTGGGTCACCGTCCCACAGGACGCAGTGCAGCCCATCGTGTCGGAAGATCCTGACGATGACATCATCCTGGC